>CALISK010000106.1 GCA_938041625.1 uncultured Tenacibaculum sp.
CAAGCAGATTTGATGACAAAAAGGAGTTTTAGAATTCGACCTATTGATAAAAAAAATAAAAATCAAGGTAGCAGCGTTGGCTGAAAGATTAAAAGCTGTTTGAGCCTTTGGCGAGTTCTTTTAATCTGTGGCTGGTGATGCCGTAGCATTTTCTGTTTTTTTATCATCCGTCTTGATTTTTGCTTCTTTTTATCAAGAAAAAGATGAAGGAATAAAATTAATTTACGAGATTTTAAATGATTGAAAAATAGAAAATTAAAAAAAGATGTCAATGGTAGTGAATTTTCAAAGAGAAACGAAGAAAATATGTATCGAGAACTTTGTTTTCGTTTTGTTATTACCGCTTCTCGATACAATTTTCTATCGCAAATCATTCGAAGCTACAACATAAAACAAACACATTAACTCTAAAATAAATCTTCCGACTGACCTTGGCTTTAAACCCCTTCATTTCCTTTGAAGTTAAATAAATTTTGCACAAAAAAATAATAGTAAATAGTATAACATAAAGCTCTTTTTCTTACCTAAAAACAAAAGTTTTATTCAAATTATTTTTTAAAGTTAGGATTCCTTACTATATTTGTAGCGCAATATTGCACTAATTATAAATTAAAACGAATGAGTAAGTCAATTTTTTATCACGCTGGTTGTCCTGTTTGCATAAGTGCAGAACATGATGTTATTAACTTAATAGGTGAAAACAATGTAGAAATCGTAAACATTGGAGAAAACAAATCTAGAATTGGAGAAGCTGAAAAAGCTGGAGTACAATCTGTACCAGCATTAGTAACTCCTACTGGTAATGCTTTACATATTAATTTTGGTGCTTCTATAGCAGATGTAAAGGGATAATTATTTTTTTAAATTAAATAGTTAGGATTCCTAATTTAAAAATTAAATCCTAACTATTTTAAACACATTATATATGAAAATTTCAGTTTGGGACACCTATGTACAAAGAGAAGATGGCATAACAATGCATTTTGATATTCTTGTACCAGAAAATGTAAAAAAAGAAAGTCAAATTTTTACTTTTGGTAAAGCATATTTAGAAACAAAATCATATAAAACAGGAGAATTGAGTTCTAATGAATGTCGTTTTTGTCATATAGAAAAAGCTTCTGATGAAATAATTACAGCTGTTAAAGCAAATGGTTATGCTATTATTGAAATGGAAAATTGTGATTAATTAATTAGGATTACTAACTTTGCGTATTAATAAAATTTACGTTAGTTATTTATGGATGAAAGTGTTTTTAACCCAGAGCATCAAAATTTAGATGTTTCTAGTAAAATTGTTGTAGGCTTAGAACGAATTTCAGAAGTATTTAAAGTTTTACTTTGGGAAAAAGCAAAAATCATTGGTTTAAGTCCAATTCAAATTCAAATACTCATCTTTATTGCTTATCATAAATCAGAATTATGTAATGTAAGTCATTTAGCTAAAGAGTTTAATGTTACCAAACCAACTATTAGCGATGCGATAAAGGTTTTAGATAAAAAGCAATTGATTATTAAAGACTATTCTGTAACTGATAGTAGAAGATATACAATACAGTTATCTAAGTTAGGAAAGCATTTGGTTAGCGATACCGATAATTTTGCAAATCCGTTGCAATCGTTGGTTAAAAACTTACCTGAATATGAATTAGAAAGTCTTTTTAAAACAATAAGTAAATTAATTCACCAACTTAATAAGAACGATATTCTTACTGTACAAAGAACTTGTTTTGGCTGTAAATTTTATACAAAGTCTGAATCTTCTCACTATTGTAATTTACTTAATAAAGAATTATTTAGCAGCGAAATACGATTGGACTGCTCTGAGTTTGAAGAAAAAAATTGAATTTTGTTATAATTAGATATCTCAAGTAATTTTGAAAAAAGAGAATTTAAATTATCAAAAATTACTTTATATAAAAACAAGGGGGGTAAACCCCTTGATAAAATTTTATTACCTATTTCTATTTATTTCAACCTTATTTATCATTTCATCTATCTTCTCTTTTGGTATAAACGCTTTAAGCATTAGTACCGCTCCGAAAACAATTAACAAAACTCCCATTCCTCTTTTTACTTTATAAATAACCAATGGTGTTAATTTATTTCTCAACTGTTTTGCTAATGTAATCTTAAGAAGATCTGAAACTAAATATCCGATCATTACTGTTGTAAAATAACAAAAAATGGCATTCGGATTCATTTTTAATGTGGGGCCAACCACAACCATAATTCCGAGCCAACCCGCTAAAACACCAATATTTATGAAATTTAAGAAATAACCGTTTAAAAATAATTTAAAGTAGTTATTACTCTTAGGTAATGTAATATCTGTTTCTTCTGCTTCTTTTTTGTTGCTTTTATCTAAATAAGTAATTAAACCGTAAACGATTAATACTAAACCTCCTATTAAAAATAATCGCGGATCGTCTTTTATTTTTTCTAACAAGCTTTTACTTCCAAAATAAGCAATACTAATAAAAGTAATATCACCTAAAATAACACCAACATCAAAAGCCAATGCTGCTCTAAAACCTTTAAGAATACTTGTTTTTAAAAGCATAAAAAAAACAGGACCAATCATGAAAGACATGAAAACCCCTACAAAGAAAGCATCTTTATAATCTAAAAAACCCATTAAAAATAATGTTTAAACATCATCAAAATCAATCTTGATTTTTGCTGTTGTAGGATGCGCCTGACAAGTAAGTATAAACCCTTCTTCTATTTCTGCATCTGTTAATAATTGATTTTTAACCATCACTGCTTTTCCTTCTGTTACTTTAGCAATACAGCTACTACAAACACCACCCTGGCAAGAATAAGGAGCATCTACTTTATTACGTAAACTAGCTGCTAAAATATCATCTTTTTGTGCCATGGTAAACGTTACTTCTTCATCATCAAGAAGTATTGTAATTTCAGATTCTCCATCTTTCACTTCCTTTGCAGCTTCTTCATCTATAGCTGCTGTAAATAATTCATAAGAAATCATAGATTCATTAAAATCATTTTCAGAAAGTGTTGCTGAAGCGATCTCAATCATCTCTTCTGGCCCACATAAGAAAGCGTTGTTAAAACGGATTTCTTTATAAATTGTTTTAATAAAATAGTTTACATGTGCTTTATCTATTCTACCAAATACATTTCCTTCTACGTTTTCTCTACTAAAAACATAACTCACGTTAAATGAATCTGGATACTGAGCTTTTAATTCATTTAATTCAGCATAGAAAATAGTATCTACAATCGTTTTATTTCCATAAACTAACGTAAAAGTAGCATTTACATTACTCTCTAAAACCGACTTTACCATCGATAATACTGGAGTTATTCCACTACCGGCAGCAAAACCAATGTAATTTTTATCTGCTTCTGGGTTTAATATAAATTTCCCTTCTGGTTTAGAAACTTCTAATACGTCTCCTGATTTCAATTTTTGAGTAGCATAGGTTGAAAAAACACCATTTTCAACTTCTTTAATTGCCACTTTTACAACTCCACTTTTAGGAGATGAACATAAAGAATAAGCTCTTCTAACTTCTTCTCCGTTAATTTGGGTTTTAAGCGTAATATATTGTCCTGCAACAAAATTAAATTCATTTTTCAATTCGGCAGGAACTTCGAATACTAAAGAAACTGCATCTTTAGTTTCTTTAATTATTTCTTTTATTTTCAGTTTATGAAATTGACTCATTCTTGTAATTTAATCTACAAAAATAGCAAACTAATTATAGATACCTCTGTTAACATTACAATTAAATAATACATAATTTTCTTATGCATAAAAAAATTATGCATACATTTGCACCATGGGAAATCAAAAACTATATAAAGGATCTTTGCAAACTATCATTTTAAAACTATTGATAGAACATGATAAAATGTATGGTTATGAGATAACTCAAAAAGTAAAAGAATTAACAAAGGGAGAATTGCAAATTACAGAAGGAGCCTTATATCCTGCATTGCACAAACTAGAAGCTGAAGGGTTGTTAGATGTTGAAGTTGCTAAAGTTGGTAATAGACTACGTAAATATTATAAACTAACAGAAGTAGGAACAAAAGAAACGGTGAATAGATTAGAGCAAATGCAGGAGTTTTTAAATACTATGCAACATTTAGTAAATCCAAAATTGAGTTTAGATTAATTATGGATTTAACAAAAGAACAAATAAAGAAGGTTGATGATTTTTTGCAAGCATTGGATTTTGAATTTGTAGATATTCGATTAGAAATGGTAGATCATATTGCTTCAGATATTGAAGAAAACATAGAGGATATCGATGCTTTTTTTGAAGAAAAAAGATTGAATACTCACTTCTTAAAATATATGTTAAGTAAACGAAAGGAATTAAAAAACACATACAAAACACAAGTAAAAACTAAATTTTGGTCAAACTTTAAAGTCATTTTAAAAAACATTGTTAAACAAAGTTACAAACCAAATAACTTACTCTTAATCAGCTCTCTTCTTTTTATTATTTACTTTTTTAATTTATCTAACTTTAAATATGTAGGTATTGCCTTAATTTCATTAGCTTTTAGTTTTTATCTATATGTTTCTTACATAATGAATAAATCCATAAAAAAATATGGAAAATTAAAAGTTATACATACTTATATTACCATATTATCTTTTCTTTCTCAAGCTTATGTAGTATTTCCGGAAACTAATATTTTTTTCATTTTTAAAAACTATGAACCTATTAAAACTTACTCGTACTTACTTTTCTTTTATCTAACTTTTTTAATATTTAAAGTTTTTCAAGAAAATAAAAATACAATTGAAAATAAGTATAACTATATTTTTAACTAACTATGAAACTAACAGAAAACCACATAGAAGAATTATATGTATTTACACGTCAACATTTTGTTGAACATTTTGATGTACAAACAGAATTAGTAGATCATTTGGCTAATGACATTGAAATGATTTGGGAAGAAAACCCTACTCTTTCTTTTGAAAAAGCTAGAGATATTACTTTTAAAAAATTTGGAATCTTTGGCTTTATGGATGTTGTTGAGGAAAAACAAAAACAAGTAGAGAAAAAATACACCAAAATACTATGGTCATTAAGTAAAAAATGGTTTAAACTACCTAAAATATTTTTGATTTTCTCTGCAATTATTTTTCTCTATTATGCCTATCAAACTCCAATTATTGGAAAATACCTATTCTATAGTATTCAAGGTATACTTCTGTTATTCATTAGTATAAAAGTTAGAAAACTTCATAACACACATAAAAATAAAATTAAAAAAACAGATAAAAACTGGTTACTAGAGGAAATGATTTTTAAAATAGCAACTTCTAATTTTTTTACATTATTTGCTAATATTTTTAATATTATTATACTGCAAAGGATAATGCATGAATCTGGTTTTACTGTTTCTTTATCTATTTTAACTGTTCTTTTAATGGTAGTAACCTATATTACTTTAGAGTATATTCCAAAACATTCTGAAAAATTACTTGAAGAGTATTATCCAGAATATAAATTAGTTTAATTCATTTTTTATCAATTTCACCTTCAATAATAGGTCTTTATAAATAATTATGATATTACTTTTGCTACGTTTTGTTATTTGGTTTATTCAAATAATTCTACTGATATTTTAGAAATACTGATTTTTATATTTTTTTAAATATTTTACCAAAAGAGTTAATATGTACTATAACTTGTTTTTTTACAATAAGTTAATTAACATTGTGCTTTCGTAAAAAAGCATCATGAAAAACACTTTAATCTTACTTACTATATCAATTCTTTTTTTTAATTGTGTTAATAAAACGCCTAACCTTAGTGAAGAAGACTATAAAAAAGAGCAATTAGAGTATGAAGCTTTAAAGAAAAAACTTAGCGCTGATAAATCGGTATTTTTTAAAAAGAACAAAGATTCTTTGATGAAAAAAATAAGCCTTTTCAAAAAATTAAAGGATAGCTCTACTGTATTTTCTGATGTAAACATTGATAGTTTGTTTTATCTTAAAAACGTACAATTACATTCTGATAATTATAGAGCTGGAAGGCTAAAACAAGGTGATAAGGCCATTTTTTTATCTAAAAATGATAAAAAAATATTCGAGCGTACTTCTTTACCAGAAAACTACGAACAATTATATTCTTGCTTAGAAAACAACCAGTCTTGTAAATATATGGAAACTGCTATTTTAAAAGATTTTTTAGCTATTAAATATGCTTTTATTGTGGATGGTTACACAATTATGGAACCTTCTATACAAGATAAAAGTAATTTTAAATCAGGTTTGTTTTTTTCTACAGTATTAGTGTATGATTTAGTTAAAAATAAACCTTTATATAAATACAGTTTTTCGGCAACTAATAGTAAGGAAATTTCTTATAGAGATAGCAATAGATCATATCTTAAAGAAAAACCTAGAGATGTAATTAAACGAGATTTTAATAACAATATCTTACTTTCTTTTCGAAAAGAAAGTAAAAAGCATTTTAACTTTAATTGGTAAATAATAAACCTTTTATTTCTTTAATTTCTTACGCTTTATAGATTTAAGTTTGAAATACAGGTTGTTGTATTCTTTTACTTTAAACCTACTACTATTATCGTACCTATTACCATAATCTAATTCGGTCATTTTAGTTAAAAATGATTTACTTATTCTAGTAGGTATATCAATATATTCACTTACTTCTTCAAGTTTTTTATCTAAATCGTATGCATTAATGTTTTCATAATTAGACGTAAATTCTATAGTGTTATCATCATAACTATTTACCTGTAAAACAATCGCTGTTTTTTTATAACTATGCCCTTCTTCATTATCATAAACATCAAAATGATAAGAATCTCCTGTAGTAGGATATTTAACCATCATTTTATTTTCGGCTTGCTTTAAGTAAAAACTATTTTCATAGCTAACTTTACTTAACTTATTACCCATATAAAACCAAAGACCTACTAACAAAGCTAGCACAATTAAGGAATAACTATACCATGGCGTTTTAATTTCATTGCTATGTCTCGTTTGTATTATTTGTTTAATATCTTGTGGTAATTCATACAAATTACTATCTCCTTTTCTCTTAAATCCATAGATTTTTCCAATAGGAAAAAAAGGAATCCAAAATAAATGAGCATAACGCTGTCTAACTTGAATATCTATATTATTTAAAGCTTCTTCTTTAGGCAATCTTAGCTCTTGCTGCGTAAAACTTTTAATCTTAAAGTGATTTTGTCCAAAAACAATCATGATTCATATATCAATTAAGGTCGAAATATAAGGAAAATACAAATCATGTATTAGGTAATGTGTTTTTTTCTAGTTAAATAGAAAAATAAAAAAGATGTTTTTCACTATAAACTAATTTATTTTTTACCGTCAACAACAATAACAATTTCACCTTTGGCTGGCTTTTCTGTATAATAAGATATTACTTCCTCTACAGACCCTCTTTTCGTTTCTTCAAATAACTTTGTTAATTCTCTAGAAACACTAATTTTTCTGTCTTTTCCAAAATATTCAGAAAAATGAGTCAATGTTTTAATTAGTTTATGTGGACTTTCATAAAAAATCATGGTTCGTGTTTCTTCTGCTAAAAAAAGAAGTCTTGTTTGTCTACCTTTTTTAACGGGTAAAAAACCTTCGAATACAAATTTATCATTTGGCAGGCCTGAATTTACCAATGCAGGTACAAAAGCAGTGGCTCCTGGTAAACATTCCACTTCTATATTATTCTGAATGCAAGCTCTAGTTAATAAAAATCCAGGATCGGAAATTGCTGGAGTTCCAGCATCTGAGATTAGCGCAAAAACATTTCCGCTTTGTATTCTTTTTATAATATTTTCAACAGTTTTATGCTCATTATGCATGTGATGCGATTGCATTTGTGTTGCAATATCAAAGTGTTTTAGTAATTTTCCACTCGTTCTCGTATCTTCTGCTAAAATATAATCAACCTCTTTTAAAACCTTAATCGCTCTAAATGTAATATCTTCTAAATTTCCAATAGGCGTAGGTACCAAATACAATTTACTCATAAAACAAAAGTAAACATTTCAATTATCAGACATCAATAATCATTGATCAATTATTCACTTTTTAATATACTAACAAGTAGTTCGCATAAAAAATACTGATAATTGATCACCGATAACTGACAACTGAAATCACTACCTTTGTCGCATGCCTGAAAACTTGTTAAATCATATTATTTTACCTTCAGATTTAAGACGATTAAATCAGAATAAATTACCTCAGTTAGCAAAAGAGTTAAGAGAGTTTATTATTGATATTGTTGCTACAAAAGAAGGTCATTTAGGAGCAAGTTTAGGCGTTGTTGAATTAACCATTGCTTTACATTATGTGTTTAATACTCCTGAAGATTTATTGGTTTGGGATGTTGGACACCAAGCATATGGCCATAAAATTTTAACAGGTAGGAAAAGTATTTTTCATACCAATCGTCAATTAAATGGTATTTCTGGTTTTCCTAAACGTAGCGAGAGTGAATATGATACTTTTGGTGTTGGTCATTCTTCCACCTCAATATCTGCCGCTTTAGGTATGGCTATTGCCTCACAACTTAAAGGAGAACATAAACATCATGTTGCTATTATTGGTGATGCTTCTATTGCTAGTGGAATGGCTTTTGAAGCTTTAAATCATGGTGGTGTTACCAGTGCTAATTTATTAGTTATTTTAAATGACAATGCTATTGGTATAGATCCTTCTGTAGGTGCTTTAAAAGAATATTTAACACGAGTAAAAGCAAATAGAAGTGATATTGAACAACATAATATTATTGAAGCTTTAAATTTTGATTATTCGGGTCCTATAAATGGACATAATTTTGAAGAATTAATTTCAGAACTAAATCGATTAAAAGAAATTGAAGGTCCGAAATTTTTACATGTTATTACTACTAAAGGTAAAGGATTACGACAAGCGGAAGAAGATCAGGTTAAATATCATGCTCCAGGAAAGTTTGATAAAATTTCAGGGAATTTATTACCAAAATCAACGATTTCTCAACCTCCAAAATATCAAGATGTTTTTGGAAAAACAATTGTTGAATTAGCTGAGAAGAACCAAAAAGTTGTTGGAATTACTCCTGCAATGTTAACAGGTAGTTCTTTAAAATTTATGCTAGAAACATTTCCTGATCGAACTTTTGATGTAGGTATTGCCGAGCAGCATGCTGTTACATTAGCAGCTGGTATGGCTACACAAGGTTTAATTCCTTATTGTAATATCTATTCTACATTTTTACAACGTGGATACGATCAAATAATTCATGATGTAGCTTTGCAAAACTTACCTGTAGTTTTTTGTATAGATAGAGCTGGTTTAGTAGGTGAAGATGGCGCTACACATCATGGTGTTTTCGATATTGCTTATTTGCGATGTATACCAAACCTAATAATATTTGCGCCAAGAAATGAAATAGAGCTTCGTAATATTTTATATACCGCTCAACTTGGATTAGAAAATCCGATTGCAATTCGCTATCCAAGAGGTAGAGGAATAGCCATTGACTGGAAACAACCTTTTAAACAAATAGAAATCGGAAATGGAACTTGTTTACAGGAAGGAAATGACATTGCTGTAATTTCTATTGGGTCTATTGCTAAAAATGTCTCAGAAGCTTTAAAATCATCTCAGCATAAAAATAAAGTTGCTCATTATGATTTGCGATTTGTAAAACCCTTAGATGAAAACTTATTACAGAACATCTTTAAGAAGTTTGAAAAAATCATCACTATTGAAGATGGAACTGTTAAAGGTGGTTTTGGTTCAGCAATTTTAGAATTTGCTTCAGAAAACAACTATCAAAATAAAATTAAAGTATTAGGAGTACCAGATCAATTTATTCATCATGGTTCGGTTGAAGAATTACATCGTATTTGTGGAATT
>CALISK010000107.1 GCA_938041625.1 uncultured Tenacibaculum sp.
TAGTTGATGATTAATAAACCTCAATTTATTTTCTTGTTTTTTAAGTTTTGCCAATTTATAATTACTATAATACTGTTTTTTCCAATCTGGATTTGGTGGTACTATTTCATTTTCTATATAATCTTCTAAAGTTTCTAGTACAATTAACGAAGTGTAGTCGGTTATTAAATTATGAGTGAGTCCTAATCTTAATAATTGTTTTTTATTTTCTTTAGGATTAAGACTTAATTCTTTTATTTTTTCTATTGCTAATAAACGTTTTAAATTTATTAAACTCGGTTTAATTTCAATAGGTTGTATCTTTTTTAACTCATTATTATTAAGATTAAAGACAGGAGAAATAGTTGATAGTTTATTTCCTTTAGCAATAACTGAAAAGTAAGGTGTTGAAATTCGAGAGTTTGATTTTGGGTAAGATTCTTGTATCTCTTTTTCTTTGTAACCATAAAATACTGTTGCGTTTTTTATGAGTAGGGCTATAGCTGATACTGTTGATTGATTATTTAAATTTATGTAAGCTCCTCCATTTTCTTTAGCAATTACTTTAAGTTTTGCAGGATTGTTTGCTGTTTGAGAGGTGACAGTAAAGATTTTTGCTTTGTTAGACTTAAAAGTTGTGTCACCAAAATTAGAGATTCCATCGCTACATAAAATATTAATGTCAGAGACAGGGAATTTCTGAATTTCTCCATATTGAGTCGCACCATCATAAGAAATAGTATTTAGGATTTTTTCTATCTTTTTAGTATTGCCTCTCCTAATTTTTATTTTTTTGATAATGGTAATATCGGTATTAAATAAAACAAGAGTGATATTTAATTTTTTAACTTGTTTACAGAATGATTTTACAAACTGAATTTCTTTATGAACTAATCCTTTTCTAGATAAGGATTGATCCCAAAGTATGGTCATGCTTTTGGGAATACTATTTATTTTATTCGACTTAGGAGTAGGAGAATTATAATAATAAAAGAAATCATTTCTTTGTTTCTGATAGTAAGCAAATTCTTTTCGTTTTGGATGTATGTTAATATCAACCTTTTTAGAAGAGGTGGATATAATTGAGGTGATTCCTTTTTCTTTCTTTTTGATAAAAGAACTAGTATCACTTAATTTTAATTCATTTGTAAAACCAATAAAATCTATCTGAACTTCTTTTTTTTGTACCTTCTCTTTAAAATTTAGAGAGAGCTTAAAATTTAAAGCACCGTCTTTCCAAATTAAGTTATCTAGAATTTCTAATTGAATAATTCTACTTCCTTTAGGTGGAATAGGATATATTCTTGTTTTAAAATTATTTCCATCCGTTTTTTCTAATAATGCAGGGTCAATACTACGACTCACAATATTTTCAAAAGCTGCTCTTCCTTTAACTTTATCTACTGCAACAGCATTTCGTAGTTTCCCATTAATATCTAAAGCATAACCAATAATGGTTTGATGATCAGATAAAGGAAATTGTAATTCTCCAGATAATTGACTTGCAGAATGATTAAAAACTTCAATAGTATATTTTGTGATACCTAAATTACCAATAATAGAAGTATGTGATTTTATTTCCTTAATAGATAAACTATCGCTCTCTTTAGAATCAACTAAAAAACGTTGTCCATATCCAGAATGGATGAATATAAAAATTAAAAAAGTGAATAATGTTACTTTCATAGCGCAAAATTTTTCTTCAATATTTAAAAGAATGAATTAAAAGTATTGATTTTATTTATGAGAAGTATTTAGAAATATATATACGTTTTAGACGAACATATATTTGTAGAATTAATATTGTTTAATTTGAAAAGTAATTTTTTGATAGATATATTTATTATTTCATCGGTTTTGGTTACAAAATGATTTTGTTATTTTCATTTTTAAAAATTATAATGAATTATTTATTAAAAAAATGAAAATAATAGTTTTCTTAATTGCTAGTTAAAAATGTATATGCGCTTAAATAAAATATATAGATGTTAAATTATTTTATAGACCATAAAAAGGTTTAGTAAAAGTAGTTTTAAAATAATGAGTAAATTGGTTATAAATCTATTTTTTTAATTTAGTTTTATCGAAATAATTGACAAAACAAATTAATAAAAACAATGAAAAAACTATATTTTATAATGTTTTTCATGAGTGTAACTATATACTCACAATCTAATAATGTAGTTTCAAGAGATTGGACTTCATTTGTACAATCTATTGAAGTAACATCAAATAAAGAAACTAAATTTAAACTTGTAGGAAGTTTAAAAGTAGTACCTAAAGATAATAGAGCCTGGGCAGGTTTATGGGTGAGAATTGATACTAAAGATGGTGAACCAGGTTTTTTTGATAATATGAGAGATAGAGGTGTGAAAACAAATGTATGGAAAGAATATACTGTTGAGGGTACTATTGATAAAAATTCTAAAACATTAAATTTTGGAGGACTTTGCTTATATAATGGAGCGTTTTATTTTGATAATTTAAAACTTTTTATAGAAGATGATAAAGGGGAGTTTCAAGAAATGAATATTATTAATGGAGATTTTGAAAAACTTGTAGTAGATAATAAAATCGAAAATTGGTTTGAATCTATTCGTTCTAAAAAAAGAAAAAGAGTAAAAGAATTTGAGATATCTTCAAATGATGACGCAGTTTCTGGTAAAAGATCTTTATTAATAAAAGGATCAGGAATAAAAATTCCAGAATATGAATCTGGAAAGATTGGTAAAGAGAACGCTGAAAACCCACAAATAGATAATATGATAGCAATGCTTGAAGATTTAAAAAACAGGGTAGAAGGTATTGTAAAGAATTTACCAAAAGAACATGTAGATCATTTACATGATTCGAAATCAAATAGAATGGGAGCTTTAGTAATGCATTTGGCAGCAGCTGAAGTATATTATCAAAAATATACTTTTGGTGAGTCTGTTTTTGATAAAAAAAATCCAGAGTTATGGAAAGTAGGTTTAGATTTAGGAGATAAGGGGAGAGAGTTACTAAAGGATAAGCCGATTAGTTATTATTTAGGACTGTATGATGAAGTAAGGAAAAAAACGATTGAAGAATTAAGAAAGAGAGATGATAAATGGTTTAAGCAAGTAAATGCAGGAAACGGGATGTCTAATCAATATTCTTGGTTTCATGTAATGGAACATCAATCTAGTCACTTAGGGCAAATATTGTTTTTAAGAAAAAGACTTCCACCATTGAGTAAAGAAGTTAAAATTAAAAAAGAATTAAAAAAATAATTAAAATTTATTTTTATTTAAAGATCTCACAAATTTAAAAAATTGTGAGATTTTTTATGAACGATATAATTGATAAAAAAGAATAAAATTCATTTCTGTATTATAAAATGAAAACCCTTTGAATTATTAATCCAAAGGGTTTTATATATAAATTGTACTATATTTTATACAAATAAGTTGTCTATTTTTTCTTTTTCTTCAGCAGCTAAAGCAGCATCAACTAAAATACGACCACTATGCTCATCAATAGTAATTTTCTTTCTGTTAGCTATCTCTAATTGAATTTGAGGAGGAATTGTAAAGAAAGAACCACCAGCAGCACCACGTTCTATAGAAACAACTGCCAATCCGTTTTTAACTTTATTACGAATTCTATTATAAGCTGTTAATAAGTGTTTATCGATAGATTGAGAATACTCTATAGATTTCTCTTGTAATAACTTCTCTTCTTTTTCTGTTTCTTTTAAGATAGCATTCAACTCAGACTTTTTAGCACTTAAATGCTTGTCTTGTTGCTTTAATTTATCTTTAGTACCATCAACAACTTGTTTCTTTTGCGCGATTTTAGCTTTAAATTCTTTAATTCTTTTTTCAGCTAATTGAATTTCTAATTCTTGAAATTCAGTTTCTTTACTTAAAGAATCAAATTCACGATTGTTACGAACATTTTGTTGTTGTTCTTCGTATTTCTTCATTAAAGATTTAGATTCTTCAATAGAAAGCTTTTTATTACTGATTTCAGTATCTAAATTAGCAATATCTTGAGCTAAATTTGAAAGTCTAGTATTTAATCCGGCAACATCATCTTCTAAGTCCTCTACTTCTAAAGGCAATTCACCACGAACGTTTCTAATTTGATCAATTCTAGAATCGATTAATTGTAAATCATATAACGCTCTTAATTTTTGCTCTACCGTTACTTCTTTTTTTGCCATCTTATGTTAAATATAATGTATTGGATTCGTACTTTTTTCGCTTAAAATAATCGCAAAATTAATGAATTTTTTTGTAAGATGGTCTACTAAAAGATTTTTTGTAAACTGTTCACTTTCATAATGTCCAACATCTGCCAATAAAATTCGCTCTTCTGCTTTATAAAATTCATGGTATTTAAAGTCAGCACTGATGTATGCATCTGCT
>CALISK010000108.1 GCA_938041625.1 uncultured Tenacibaculum sp.
ATAAGAATAGAGGTGATACCAGAAATTAAAATATAAGTATAAAACCCAGAGGAAAAATAGCCTTTAAAATAGGGTAGGAGTAAATAAAACCCGATACAGTAGACAGAGATACATACTGGGGTAACAACATAATTTATCAACAATCGAGTTTTATAATATTTTTTTAGATAGGTATGATAAGACTTATGATTCATTGAAACAAGTTGACTCTCTTTTCGATACATTGAGTAAAATTCTAAGATGATTCTAAATACAAGGCTAGAAATCATAAGCATTAAGCCTAAATTAAAATGGTTCCATTTATTGAATGCAAAATAAAAAGTATAGGTAACCAATACCAGCACCGTTACAGTCATAACTATAATACTTATATATTGTTCATTACGTTGTTTTTTTGCTTTACTTATAATCTGATTTGGATCACTAATATTCAAATTAGTATTTTGAGCTTGCCATAATTTATCTAAGTTGTCATTTTCCATTTGTAATGCATTTTAAAAGTGTTTTTCGAATACGGCTTAAGCGTGTTCTTAATGTTCCGTGTGCTAAACCAACAGTGTTTGCAATGGTTGCTTGTGGTATGTTTTCTAGTTCTAATAATATCAATACTCTATTTTGTTCGTTTAATTGACTGATGCAGTGATACATTTTTTTAATGTTCTTTTCATCATTATTAGAATTGTTATCAGTAATGTTATTGGGGACTAAACTTTCATTGATTGAGATAGTTTTTTTTTGTTTACGTAAATTACCTAAACATTGATTTACTGCTATTCTATAAATCCAAGTATCAATAGATGATTTTCCTTTAAATGAATTTCGATGTTTCCAAACCTTTATAAAAGTTTCTTGAAGCCATTCTTTAGCAAATTCATTGTTACCAGATGCATAGCCTAAACACAATCGATGAACTTTAGGCGCATATAAATTATAAATAGTGGTAAAGTCCTGTTCTATATTCATTCTTTAGATGATAAAATCGTTTGTATTTTTTTTAAGAACCACTCAGGTTTATCAAGCATAATAAAATGAGCGCTGTTTTCTGCTACCATAAAATCATAATTTTTTAAGTTTTTATATTGATTTTTATAAGTTTTAGTGGCCATTTCTTTTCCATAAGGTTTAGATGCTGCAATTATTGAAACAGGGATTGTTATTTTTTTTAACTCTTCTCTAAGATCTAATTTAAGATAATCTGTATAGCCATACACATATGTTTTTCGATCAGATTTTAAAATCCAATTTTTAATTTTTTCTTGAGCAGCTGCTTTAAGGCTCATTCCTTTAGACATGGCTATTGCAGTTTGCTCAAAGGCTACTTTATCCATTGCCAATTGTTTATTATTATAATAACTTTTATAGGCTAATTTTTTAGGGTCGTAATTAGGAATCATTAAAGCACCAGACGCTGGTAGCGCATCAATTAATATGATTTTTGAAAGTTTTAAATTATTTTTTGTAGCAAGCCAAGTAGCAATTGTACCACCTAAACTATGACCAATTATAGTGGTGTTTTGTAAATTGTTTTTTAGAATATAGTTTTTAAGAGCTTCATTAATTTTTGGTAACCAAGGAAACTCAATGGGTTCCTTTCCATTAAAACCTGCTAAGGTAACGATGTGACATTCGTAATTTTTTTCTAGTTTTTCTACTAAAGGATTCCATATATCTCCTGGAACTGTAAAGCCAGGGATAAGTAAAATAGGTTTTCCCTTTCCTTTTACTTCTAAGTGAATTGGCTTATTTTGGGTATATATTGATAAAGAAAATATAAATAAGACTACTAATAAGAGAACATTTTTCATGGTTTCTAAGTTTTAATTTCCCTTTAGATGCGGAAATAAAAAAATGTTACATTTTATTTTAAAAAATGTCTTAGTCTTAGAATGAGAGTTAGATTAAATATAAGATTATGATTGAATAGAAAACCTTTATTAATTGTTTTTATCAAAGTATTTCTGTTAAATATACTATTCCAAATACCCAACTTAAGTATAATACTGAGTAACTTAATGAATATAACACTGAAATTCCAAGTTTACCTTTTGTTTCTTTAAATTTAGAGAACACAAGTTTTAATGCTCTAAAGAATAACCAATATAACATTCCTAAAATTATAAAGATAGATATCCAAAATACAGCTTCAAGTATAATTAACAGAAAGAAGAATATAATTGTCATTCCAATCCAAAGTAAGATAGATATAATTAATCCACTTATAAAATCATCACTCTCAATATCTGGCATATCCCAATTAGGAAATTCACCAGCAGATGATATTATATTTCCAGTTTTAAAATTTTTGAATTTTGGAAAATCATTTCTTAAACTAATTCCTTTATAAAGCCCATAAGTCATAAATAAGAAAAGTGAAGTTCCTATGATAGATAACGATATATATAAGTTTGAAGTAATTGTTCGATTATAATTTATTCCTGTCAAATATACAGTCAGAATAGTAATTCCAATTACAAGTAAAGAAACTGTAAAAACTGATTTTCCTCTTAAGTATGTTTTTCTTCCCTTCAAAGACTTTTTGCTAGCGATTAATGATCAATATACTTACTTTATATAAGTTACATATACTTAAACTTCAAAATTGTTATTGATTTGGGTAATTAAGAGTGAGTTTTTGTAAAATTGAAAGATAGTAACCTCAAAGATATTTTGTGATAACCTATACTCATAGTTTATTCAATTCATCAACTAATTCGGATTTGAATTTCGATAAATCTTTTTTAATTTTAATTCTTGGTAGAACCAAAAACAATATTGAAATTGGAATCATTATTATGAGTAGAGGATATGCTTCTTTAATTATAATTGTTATTATAAAACAAATTAAGAAAATAGGACTTACTATTAAAGCTGAATGAGCAATTTCGTCAGTTCCATTTATTTCTATTTCTAAACTCACACTGTCTTTAAAAACCACAATTTTCCCATTCGCATTTGAAGAGGTTACTTTAGAATTCATAAACTTTCTTTTTTTTCTCAATGTAAAGTTTCCTGAATCAATATTTCCAATATATTTTTTATCAGATTTATATAATTCGTCTTTTAAGATTCCTCTATCAAAATCAACAATTTTTTTAAACCTTTTTAAAAACTCAGCTTTATCATAATTCAAATTAATTATAATATTTTCTTTAAGGTTTAAAAGGTTTGACATTATTTAAATTTCATTTTTATAGTGTTTTAACTATGATTAGAACAATGTTAATTAGTGTTTTTTAGGTTAAAGACTAGCTTTTGAATTAATTATAATCATTGTTAAGTATCGATTTTTATTTATTCTAAGACCTCTATAAATTCACCAATAACATTCATTTCGTTTGCATTTTCTATATCGATAACAATGTCTTTATATGATAAATCATATGAGTTTGGTTTTAGTAAAATTTCTACATGCTCCCAACCTTGTTCAGATATTCTTTTCTGGCGTTGACAATTCCATTATGTCATTAAATTGTAACTTTCACTTGGAGGAAATAATAATTCAATTCCTTTTGGTTTAATTTTAAATAAAGGTCCTTTTTCGACAACTCTTCCTTTCGAATTTCGTTTAATTAAGTGGTCAAGTGTTATAATTCCTTGTTCAATTAATAAATCAAATTGAGAAGTAATTGGTTTTTTTGTGTGTTCAACCAATTTATATTGAAAGTGTTCACGATCATTTATTCTTGTGCTTTCCGCTTCTACCCAGAAGGTTTCTTTATGCTTTGACTTTAGTCGATTATGAAGTTTATCCAGTGTCCAAACTACGAAGTCTCCAACTTCTGGTTTGTCTGAGTTTTCAATAAGTTGTTTTATATCGTTATCAATTTTAAGACTTAAACCTTGTGAATTTCGCGTAATTGCTGAAACAGTACAATATAATTTGAAATCTTCTTGACGTACATAACCAAAATTATCTAGAATTTCTGCTGAACTTTTAAATTTACTTAATTTCCAGTCAGGAACTTGTGCAAATAAATTTTTTCTATTTGTTCTACTATTTCTAAAAGATTTTAGTTCAATTCCTTTATAATCTGGTTGCTTTGAAGAATTGATATCAATTCCAAGTGCAGTTTCAAGTGTTCTTCCGACAGAAGTATCAGCGTCAACCATTGACGGAATTGGCCCTGCATTAGCTATTTTTCTTAACATTGCTAAAAGTTCAAAAGCAACTTCGTTTTCGGTTGTATTAATTTCACTAATTAATTCTTGAAATGGGTTTTGAATTGAAGAATTAATTAACGTGCCAACATCTAATTTTGATAAATTGAAAACTTGAAATTGAGAGTCAAAAAATGTTATAGCAATAATATCATTTGGTTCAGCAATTTTTGTTAAGCTATAAAACCAAATTCGAGGGTCTCCTTTTTTAGTAGAAGGACGATATAAAGATGCTTTAGATTTTATGATTTCAAAACCTGTATGAATAACTGTTGGAATTATTATTTTACTTTCTGTACCTTGATTTTGTAATTCATAATTATGAATATTTTCACTTTTCAAATAGTTCCGAACAGAGCCAGTTGCATCCATAATGGATTTTTTTAAACCTGTTTCAGTCGGTTCAATTAAAGTAAGAGAAACTTGATTTTTAGTAAGTAGCTTTATTTTATCTTGCTCTTCGCTTGTTAGTTTTCTCATTTGATATGTTTTAAAATTTCATTAGCTATAGCTCTAGCCAATAAAGGAGGAACAGCATTTCCAACTAAAGTGTATTGAGGTACTTCTGTCTTTCTATTATTTCCACCTGTTGAGCGTTTTCCTTGAAAAACAAAAGAATCATCAAATGATTGTAATCGAGCCATTTCTCTAACAGTTAAAGAGCGAGGCGAATTATAGTGAATGTAATCATCTGCAATTGTCATTATTGTAGAACTTTGTTCGTCTGGTTTTAAAACATTATAGTTTCTTTTATTTGTAGAAAGATTTAATTTTTCAAGTTCTGGTTGTGCTTTTTTATAATTACCATTTTTTAAAATTACTCGAAGCCTTTTAATAACAGTTTCGTTTTGATTACTTGTTTTGTGATTATTCAGTATGTCAAAATATTTTTCTCCATTTTTTAAACCTTGTGAGTTTTTTACATAAAAAGGCTTTGTTTGTGGTTTAAAACGTTTAATTAATCTACCTTTTTTTGACCATTCAGCAAATGATTTTCCACCTTTGGAAATTGGCTTTCCATCAATATTTCGTTTTTTCAAAAGTTTAGCCATTTTCGTTGCACTTCCATTGTATTGAGCTGAAATGTCAATTTCTTCATAACGATGTGCTTCTTGGTTATTACCAATGAAATCTAAATCATACAAAGCTTCAAAAATGGTCACCTTTTCTTCTTCAGAAACAGTTGCTGGAATTTGAGAAATATACTTTTGATCTTTACGACAACCAATAAAAAGTACTCTTTCTCTATTTTGAGGAACTCCATAATTTGAAGCGTTAGCAACAAAAGGTTGTTCTATTTTATAAAGTCTAATACTTTCAAGAATAATTTCTAATTCTTTTTTTTGTACTGTATTACAATGAGATTTTAAAACTTCAATAGATTCATCAAAAGATGTCGTATAGATTTTTAAGGCTGTAATAATATCTGAACAATCTTTTTTATGTTTATTTGGGATTTTTAAACTTTTAAAAGAGTTTTCAATTTTTGAAATAATATTTTCAGAACCTATTTCTGTTAAGAAATCTGTAAAAGCATTTGAAAAATTGTCACTATCGATATTACAGAAATCTTTTTCTTTAATAATATCTCGTTTTAGTTTATCCCATTCTTTAGTTCGAGCCAAAAGGTTAAATCCGTGACGAATTGTATTGATGTTTTCGTCTGTTTTGCTGGTCCTGTAATCAGCTATTTTTGGTGTTAATTTTTTAAATTTATTTTCAACAAAGTTGATGAAATCCGTTTTCCCAGTTTCTTTGTCTTTTTCAAGTAGTTTTTCGAGTTCAACTCTTTTTATTATGCTATCAAGAATAAATGAATTTGATTCTTTTCGTATTTTTTTGATAAATGAATTTAGTAAAGGAATTTCTTTAATATCAACAATAGAATTAATTTCCTTGATAATTAATTCCTTTATTTTACCGCCTTCTTTGGTTAATATTCCTTTTACATTTTCCATAACAAAGTATTTAGGCTGTAAAACCTTAATTACTTCTAAATAATGAGAAAAGAGATCGTCTTTTTTATCATATTTTTTTCTCTTACCAGCAAGACTAAAACTTTGACAAGGTGGTCCACCACAAACAACATCAATAGTTTTACCCTTAATTTTCTCTAATAAGTTGTCTAGGAAATCAGGTTCAGTAATGTCTTGTTGTAAAAACTCTGCATCTAATCCTAACTGATGATTGTAACGTACAATGTGAGTTAATTCGCAATTTTCATTGATATCATTGGCGACAATGAAATCGAAAAACTTATTATTATGTTCGGCTTGTAAAAAACCTTCGCTAAAACCGCCTGCTCCGGCAAATAAATCTACAAAAGTGAAAGGTTTGCCGTAAAGTGGAACTTGCTCTTTTACAATGTTTACATCATTACTCATTTTATAATTTTCGATATGTTCGTTCAATATGCTTTTAACTTCTTCTTGATTAAAGGTCTTTTTGTTTGAGTGGTGTAAAAGCTCATCAGCTCTCTCCGTTAGAAAGTCTAAATAATGATTGATTTTATGAGATTCAGTACTTAAATCAGTCGCTCTTTGTATATTTTTGTTGAATTTCTTTGATTCTATTTTTTTGCCAGTTGAAATCTTAATTTGACTTCCATTACAGTTTATTCTTAGGTGAATTGGTGCAAACCCTTTTTTATCAGGTTTGTCTAAATAAAAATTTATTGTAGCCATAACTATTTACGGACGTTTTTACGTACACGGACAAAATTACGGACATTTTTTTGAATTCCTATTTTAATTCTATTTTTTGTTTTGAATTAGTGAAGGGATTTTGATGTTTGCAGATAACAGATCTATATAATTCGTCTTTTAAGATTCCTCTATCAAAATCAACAATTTTTTTTAAACTTTTTTAAGAACTCAGGTTTATCGTAATTCAAATTAATTATAATATTTTCTTTAAGGTTTAAAAGGTTTGACATTATTTAAATTTCAGTTTTATAGTGTTTTAACTATGATTAGAATAATATTAATTAGTATTTAACTTTTAGATTAAACATAGAAACCTAGACTATTTATATATATCCGTTATTTTGTTTGATATTATTTCTTTTAATTTTTTAATAGAATTAATTTTATAGAAACCATATTTATATCCATTAGAAATTAAAATTATATTTGAATTATTATCATAAAAAATAAATTCAAAAGTATTTATTAATTCCTTTTTTGATTCTTTAATAAAAGGATTGTTTCCAATATTAGATTTCCTTTTTTTCTTAGAATAAAATGTTAAACTATAGGTTTTTGCGAGGTCATTATAAATAGTTTTATTGTTTTTTAATTCAGGAAAATTAATATAATCCAACTCTTTAAGTTCATTTATAATTATATCATTAACTTCTATGCTTTTTATAGATCCATTATTATATAATTTTTGGTTTTTATTTTTTAAGGTATAACCAAATAGTAAAGAATCTGATTCAGTAAAAAAAGTATTTATTTTTTTACTCATATTATAATCTAAATCGGCATATTTATTTTCTAATATTAGGTTTGATAATAACCATTTATTATCTTCTTTTAAAAGGTTTACTTTGATTTTATAACCAAGTGGTTTTAATAGAAGAGAAGAAACATTCCCATTTAAATATTTGGGAATTAAAGTGTAAGATCCTTTCAAAGTTTCTGTTATAACTCCATTAATCCAACTTGTAGAAGAACTTGCGCCAGTATCTAATTTTTGTAAATACTTAATATTGTTTTCTTTTAATAATTGGTTAATAGTGTTAATTGTATTTTTTAAATCTTTAGCTTTAGATCTAAAATTAGTGCTTGTTAATTTATAAATAGAATTATAATCATTGTTTTGAATATAGTTCTTGATTTTATCATAAATGTCTGTTTTATTTAAATATTTTTTCTTGTTTATCTCTACTCTTTTCACAAATGATTTCCATGTTTCTAAACAATGTAAACTATATAAATCAGGATCTTTATGTAAATGCTCTATATCGCTCCAACCAAAATCTATTGCACGAGTTAAATATTTTTTTGCTTTCTCTATGTCTAAATTTAAAGATGCAGAGCAAGCAGCATTATATAAATCAGAAGATTCTTTATCATAAATTTTAAAAGCTTTTTCAAAAAACAAGACAGATTTTTCATAGTTTTTTGATTGATAAAGTTTATTAGCTTGTTTTATAAATGATATGTAGTTTTCATTTTTTTGACCAAAAACATTGGTTACTGTGCATACAATGAATAATATAAAATGTTTTAATTTCATTCTGTTTTTTTAATATTAGTTAGCTTGTTAAGAATGTGATTTAATAAATACAAACTGAATAGAATTCTTAAAAAAAACCTCTTAAGTAGACTACAATTTAGTAATTAATTATTTTGATAGTTTAACAAAGACTAGCAAGAAAAATAAAAAGAAAAACCAATCATTAATTCCATATATTGTATAGAAAATCCCGGCCATTGTATCTTCATGATATACAGAAGAAAGATCGTTGTTTAGAATCCATTTTAACCAAGTAAACCCATAAATAAATTTTTCAATTACAAATACACCAATTAACCATTTTAAATGTTCATATTTTTGTGATACAGACAAGAAAACGAATCCCCACACAACTATCATTAGCAATCCAAAATTAGACATTACAACATTATCTGCCTTTGGTATTGCTGCATTTGTAAAAAATCTTGATAAAATTAAAACGCCTCCAATATTCATTATTCCAGAAAGTATGAATCCCTTTTTAATGATTTCTTTGTTTAATTTCATTTAAGTTGTTTTTTGATTATTTACAATATTATGTAATGTTGTAATGAGTTTTAATTTACTGTTTTCGAGAGTGAATTTACAAAATAAAAAAAACAGGAATTTAAATTAAGATTTAAATTCCTGTAGAGTATATATTTTATTAACTGTGATTTTTTATAAAGTTTTAAGCATCAACATAAAGAACTTGTCCGGTGATAAAACCATCTACAGAGCGTTCAAAAGCTTTTCCTACTAAACTTCCAGGTACAGGTTGAAAACCAGGCATCATTTCTCCATAAACTTCCCAAGCTTCTTCTAAAACAGTTGGGTTAATAGAGTTTACTCTTATACCTCTTGGCATTTCGTGAGTAACACATTTAACAAATGTATCGATAGCTCCACTTGTAGTAGCATCTGCAATAGCAAAAGGAATAGGTTTAATATTTAGAATTCCAGTAATTAATGTAAACGAACCATTATCTGAAATATATTCTTGACCTATGCGAACAATGTTGATTTGTCCCATCATTTTACTTAAAATGGTATTCATCCATTGTTTTTCTGTCATTTCTGTAAAGTTCGCATATTCACAAACTCCAACAGTGTTTACAACAGCATCAAAATGTCCTACATCCTTGAATAATTTTCTTAGAGATTTTTCGCTGGTAATGTCTACTTGATAGTCACAACTATCAGCAGAACGTCCAGCAGTTATAACTTTATGTTTTCCAAGACCAGTTAATGCTGCTTGTCCCATTTTTCCGTTTGCTCCGATTAAAATTATTGTTTTCATACGATAATTATTTTTATTATTAATTCGTATGCAAAGTTATTATAGGACGAAAGCTCAAGAGCAGGACATTTGTCTAATACGTAATATTTGCTCTAATTCTGCTAAGATGTCTTTGAGTAATTCCTAAATAGGAAGCAATATAATGAAGAGGAATTTCTTGAATGTATTTAGGTTGCTTTGTTATTAAATCTAAATAACGTTGTTGAGCTTTGTCTTTTTGATGATTAAATATCCATTTTTCTAATTCAACATATTCTCTTTCTGCAATTGTTTTTAAAAAGCTTAACCAATTATTGTTTGATTTAGCAAGAGTTTCTATGCTTTCTTTTGAAATTGAAATTATTTCGGCATTTGTTAAAGCTTGAATATTCTCTTCAGATTTATTTTGAGAAATAAATGAAGAATAAGCCATTAATAAATTATTCGGAAAAGTGAAACAATAAGTAATTTCATCATCATTATTTGAAAAATAGAACGAACGGAAAATACCACTTTTAACAAAACTTAATGTATCACAAATTTCATTTTGATTGATATAATAATCTCCTTTTTTAAGGAACGTTTTTTGAGATAATTTTAGAAAATCATTTATTTCATTTTCAGTAAATAAATGAAAAGATTTTAAATATTCTATGATCATATTAATTTAAGCATGAGTTTTTAATTAGAGTTAATAGTTTTTATGTATAATTAGTAATAGGTTTCTACTTAAAAACGCTTCGGTTTTACATTAATTTTTTGTTTTAATAATTGATTTTTTCTAGGATATTTTCGTCCATTTAAAAACTTACCAATAAAAGTGTTTCTAACAAGATAATGGTAGCTAAGAAAACAAATGACTGTAGTTCCTAAAAGAACGATTAAAAATTTTACAATTGCAGGTAAAGGTAAATTCCAAACAAAAGCAGGAATTAAAGCAGTTAAAGGCAAGTGAATTAAATAAACCCAGTAAGAAGAATCTGAGATGTAGCGCATTCTTGGTGAGTATTTACTTGTATATCGAATGAAAAGACCCGTAACTCCAAAGATAAATAAACAGACGATTACCGAACTGAACAAAATTAAAAGTGTAGAATTACTATTTGGTTTAAGTTCAAATTCTTGAATTATTAAACCTTGAATAATGGCTAAAATAATTGCGGTAATTGTGCAAAGCCAATCATAACGCATAAAAGTATTTAAATGTTGTTTCGCTTTGAATAATAACCAACCCATTAAGTAAAAGAAGAAAAAATAAACAAAGGTGTTTCTATCAGGAATTAAAGAAACAGATGTTTGAATCATTGATGTTCTTAAAAGAGTTAATATTAAAAAAAATAAGCCTGAAAAATAGACGATTCGAGCTAATGGCCTTTTGATAAGCCAACAGAATATTCTTTTTATTTGTTCAGTCAGTTTTTTAACATTTTTCAATAATAAACCAATAACTATGGTTGTTCCCGTAATTAAGGATAAATAATATAAGAACCATAAATGTGAAGTATCCTTTGGTATAAAATCTGAAATGTTTGTAAATGAACTCAAAGCCTTTTTTAAAGGATTCTGATGGTAAGAAAAGGTAGCATTTGTGTAACTATATGTGAAAACTATGATTGGCCACAGAAGAAATAGAAAGACAACGAGAGGCAAAAATATTCTTGAAATTCTATTCTTAATCATTTTTAAGGGGCTTCTTTCATAGAATAACATAGCGCCAAAAAAACCTGCAACAACGAAAAAAATAGGCATTCTGAAAGAATGAATTAAAAGGACAAGAAAATCGCTAAAAAGATGTGTTGTATTAGGGTCTTTTATAGACCAAGCATCTCCATGATAAGTAACATTATAAGTTAAAGCAGAATGCAAAACAAGTCCCAAAAGCATCATTATTGCTCTTAAGGCATCTAAAGAATGTATTCGTTCTTTTTTTGGTTGTTCAGTATTCATTTTTTCTATTTTTTATTTTCAAACGTAATGTAAACATCGAGAAAAATAAATATATAACCTTGTTATTTTACATATTATTATAATTCAAATTTTTTATAAATTGAATTTTAAGTAAACTACCTCGGGGCAAGCCCACGAGGCATTTGTAGGAAACAAACCTTAATTTCGAGGCAAGCCTCGGGGTATTATACCCTTTGGCGGTGCCAATAAAAATCTACCTTAAAAAGAGATTAAACGCCATACTTTTAATTATCTAAAAGGTGGGCCTGATACCCAACCAACTATAGATTGACGAGTTCCTTTTGTGATAGGAGTAACCCTATGAATAATAAAAGAGGGAAATATTACAATTGTACCTTTTTCTCTTGGCGCATTTACTATTTTTTGATTTATCATAAACTGTAAATCACCACCTTCATAATCATCTGGATCTGATAGTTGAACCGTCATACTTAATTTTCTGGCAGATATACCCCCAGCTCCAAAATCTAAATGCCAATCAAAAAAATCACCTTCAGTATATCTTGTAAGTTGTAATTCTTGATGAAAGCCTAATAAATCAAACCAATATCTTTCGTTATTACAATTTATTGCTAGAGATGCTAGTTTATTGTATATCCATTCATTTTCGGCAGTATTATCAATAAACATAACAGAACTTTTTCGTAAGTCATCATTATATTTTTCATCTCCACTTATTGTTGCTTTAATGGTTTTATCATCATCCCAAAAATTAAGGATTTTGTCGATTTCATAAGATTGAAATAAACCTTGATAATAAATAAATTCTGCAAAGTTATGTTTAAGTTGTAATCCAAAAGAATAATTGATAGACATTTTAATAATAGCTTAAATAATTCAATTTTTTATCTAAAATGCAATATAACATTAATTAAAAAAACATTATTACATTCACTTTGATAATCAATCTTTTTTGAAAGAGGAATAATCCGTTTTTTAACTCTCATAAAAATAACATAGAAGAAGTGATTAAATGTTTGTTTGGGTGTAGTTTTTTTGTGAAATTTCAAAAATAATTAATAAAGTACTATGTTGTAATATGTGTCGTATTATTCAAGTTTTCCAATTATGCCCCAGCCATTTGCTTTATCAATAACAACGCAATGAAGTGTGTTTTCACCTTTTCTTAAGTTTAAATATAATTTGTTAGCATTTATATCTATATGTCCTTGGTATTGTATTCCTTTAGATCTAAATGCATTATTTCCTTTAAAAACGGGTGTTCCATTTAAATAAACAATTATTTTATCACTATAATCAAATGAAAATAATTTTATTTGGTTATTACTCGATTCAATATTAGTTGCTACTACAGTATATACTTCTGTGTTTTTTTCGAAATTACCAGCTGATGATTTTTTAATATATTTAGATAATGGTAATAACCCAGATTTTTCGGTTAATACAGTTGTATAAGTCTCTTTTGAAAAATTATTAAAGTTTAACTTCTTTTCAATAAAAGGAAATCCTTTTGTAATATTCCATTGCGATATAATGTTGGTTTTTTTGTTGTTTAAACTATCTTTTTTAGTTTGCTTAATAAGATCTTTATTGGTGAATTTAAAATTTGAAAACCTATTATTAAACAAAGCAAATAAACCAAATTCTCCTGTATCGTGGGCAGTTCTAAGATTATCTACAATAAAAACTTTTTTGTTATTCACAAAAATAATTGCAGTACTACCACTTACTTCAATACGTAAGTTATTCCAACCTTTATTTTTAAAAGTAATATTGGCTTGGTATTCTTTATATAATTGCCAAGTTAATTCTTCGTTATAAGTTGGTGAATATTGTATGGCATCTGCTTGATTCGATTTATGAAGCCTCATGTATACTTCTTCCATTGTACCTTGTTTCTTTCTAAAAATAATACCTGCAAAACTTCTATTTTTATTGGCATAAACATCAACTTCAATGGTACCATTTGAGAATTGTTTGTTTTTTAAAAAAGCTTTACCATTTAAAAGAAGTGTTTCTCTATTGTCAAAGGTTTCAAAAGAAGAAGTTCCTTTATGTATATCCCAATTTAAAGAATTCATTGGAATGATTTTAGTTTTATCTTGAGCTTGAGATAATTGAATGTTACTTAAGAAAATAAAAAAATAGAAATAAAATGACCTATTCATAGTATTATTGGTTTTTAACACCAGCAAATATTGTACTTTATTCTTGTTAGTAATATATCGTTTTATAGTAAATGACTATCATTTTGGTGATTTTTACGATAGTAACTAGGAGTTGTACCTTCAAGCCTATTAAAAAAACGTGTAAGATTATTTGCTTCGCTAAAATTTAGAGCGACTGCAATTTCAGAAATAGTTTTATTTGAATACCTTAATTCCATTTTAATTTCTTGTAATAATCTAAAATGAATAATTTCTTTAGAAGTACACCCAAAGTATTTTTTAATAACTTTATTTAATTGTTGCCTGTTGGTATTAAGTATGTTACAATAGTCTTCGACAGAATGGTATTTTCGGATATTTAGTTCTAATTCTTCTTTGAATTTGTAAACTATTGAAATTTTTTGTGTTTCATGAGAAAGATTGTATTGTTTTGAAAATAATCTATTCAATTTTGATAAATAGAAATACAAAAGAGATCTGATAATATGAAGACTATCATTTTGAAAATCTGTTATTTCAGATATAATTTCATTTAAAGCAAATTGAGTTTTATAATATTCATCTTTTGTTAGTTTTAAGTAT
Source organism: uncultured Tenacibaculum sp. (assembly GCA_938041625.1). GTDB lineage: Bacteria > Bacteroidota > Bacteroidia > Flavobacteriales > Flavobacteriaceae > Polaribacter. The sequence goes on from CALISK010000108.1 coordinate 14,338, forward strand.
TGTGGGTGTTTTGAATTATAAAAATATTGTAGCCTATACACAAAAAGTTTATCATTAAAAAAATCGGATAAAAAATCATTTTGGAAAACAAGATGGAAACCTTTAATATCTGTAATGCTTATCTCGCAACTTTTTTTTTGGTATGGAGAAATAAAAAATAAAGAATTTTCTTCAATGTTTAAATTATGACCATTTAAATCTATACTCCCTTTTGCTTTTTCAAAAATAAAAATTTCAAAAAAATCAGTTGTATGAGGAGATTTTTCAAAAAACACATTAGGATTTGTTTCAAACTTATGTAAGTCCATTTGAAGTTCAAAACCATATTTTTCTTTTTCAAAATGAAATGTGCGCAAATCTTATTTTGTTTTCTATACTTTTATAATATCTCTGTTATGGTTAGTAGAGGAGTAACCATTAAAAATAGTATTAGTTATAATAGTTTTACTTTTCAATTTTACCATCTATTTACCCTAATTCTTTTTATTTAAAAGCGTAGCCAATTCTTTACCATAATCTATAAATGCAATAGTTTCATCTGTTCTTGCTAATTTTATTTTATCAAAAAAGATTAGTGATTCTCCATTACTTTCTACATGATAAATTTGATGATTTTCAAGAAAACGAATAATTTCATCTGTAAAAAATGATCGAATTTCAGATTCCTTATTTCCCATAATTAGAAATTTTTTGGAAAAATCTGGATACATTTCAAAATCAATATTTTTATAACCGGTATATGACATTACACGGTCAAATATTTTTTCAATTACCCCTTCTTTTTCCATGGTAAAAACAGGAATTTTTTTACTCAATTTTAAGACCATTAGGGTCGTATTAAATGTTTCGGCTGTAAAAGCAGCACCTTCATTAAAAGTTACATCTGCAATTTCCCAAGAAACATCTAAATCTTTATAGGTTCCCCTAAGGCAATTTGATTTACGTTCGATAGGTCTAATTTCAAAAAAGTGAAAATCTTTTAGTTCCTTAGTATTCCAATCTACTTTATTCGAATATTCATAATCTTTTTCATTAGATAAGTTTTGTAATCGAACTTGTCTTGGTGATAATTTAGCAGCTGATGGGTTTAAAGAAATTTTTAAAGCCCTGTTATGAGTAGAAGATGAAACATGCGAATCTAATCCTTTTATAATCACTTTACCTCCTGTGTTTTTTTGTGTTTTTAAGTAATCCACGAGATAGTCCATATAGGTCATACCTACTAATTTTGTTTCAGATAAATCAATGTCAACATTAGCTCCAGAAGGAATTTGAGCGACTAATTTATCGATTTTTAAAATGCCTAAAAAATTGGCAATTCCTTTAACTTTTATCAGATAACTGCCATCTGGTTTCTTAATCAAATTTGATCCTGATTTATATACCATTTTAAAAAATTGAGGTATAGATACCTTCGCCAATAACATGTGACTAACCATTGCCAATAATAACCCACCAAGTAATCCAATTAATAAATTAGTGTATAGTGTTAAAACCATAGTACCCACAAAGAATATTAATTGCTCGATTCCTTGATTGTATACTTGTTTAAAGACAGCAGGAGACGCTAACTTAAACCCAGTATAAACTAATAAAATAGCAAAAGCACATAGAGGTACTTGCCTCATTATTGGACTTAAAACTACAATAAAAAGTAATAATAAAAGACCTTGATACATATTAGACCACTTTGTTTTTGCACCATTATGAATATTTACTGTACTTCTAATAATTACAGCAATGATTGGTAAACCTCCAATTAAACCAGCTACCATTGTACTTAATCCAATACCTGTCAAATCTTTATTCAAATCTGTTCTTCGTTTATAGGGATCAATTTTGTCAACCGCTTTTGCAATAGCTAGTGATTCAATACTTGTTATGATTAAAATAGACAATACGGTTGTCCAGAATTCAATGGTATTAATTTTACCAAAATTTGGATGCATTATTGAATCCATAATATTATCTGGAATCTCTAAAAGTAGATTAGGACCTACTTCATATGCTTTTCCAAAGAATGAAAGCGTATGTGGAGCAAAAAAATTGAAGAAATATACAAAGGGAATTGAAATAGCAACTACCCACATTGGTGTAGGTAAAATGTGAAAAAATCGATTGTTAATTTTGGAATGAAACAATAATACAAGTAAGCCTACTAAAGCAATAATTACAACAAAAGGATTAGCCTGAGGTAAGTATACAACTGCATCAATAAGGTTTTGTATAATGCTAGGGCTATCAGAATGCGTTCCTAGGGCAACATGAATTTGTTTTGCAAAGATAATAATTCCGATGGCTGCCAAAATACCTTGAATTACGGAAGAATGAAATATGTCAGCTAATCGCCCCAATTTTAATAATCCTAATAGTACTTGAATTGCGCCAGAAATAACTACTGCTGCCAATACATAGTTAAATGCTTGCCCTGTGCCATCATCCATTAATACAATACCCAAAAGTATAACAGCGATAACTCCTTTGGCAGGTCCATTAACAGATATATGAACACCTCGGTAAAGGGTTGTTACAATACCACCAACAATTGCGGAAAGAATACCCGCCATCGCAGGTGCACCTGCTGCCAAAGCAATACCTAACGAAAGAGGTAAAGCAATGAGTGAAACACTTACAGCTGCAATTAAATCATTTTGCCAATTTTCAATTAAACCTTTTAAGCCTGTTTTTGGTGTAACTTCCATTTATTTAATTATTTATGCATGTGTAATATTAAAATTTTGAATATAAAACATGTTAATGTATCATTTCATGATTTTAAAATTATGTGATGTATGACCTTATTTTGCTATTCATTTCGGCTATGGTTAGTACAAAAGTAAATCAGTGTTTAATTTCCGTTAAGTCCTTAACCAAAATGTTTATTTTGTTTTATTTTTTCATTTTAAAGCCAAATCAAAAAGATTTGGCGGACTTCATAAAAATACATTAAACTTTTGATTAAGCATCATAACCCATATTAATTATAGCCATTGTGTCTGTTGTACAAGTTAACAAAAAAATAAGATTAGATTAGCGTTCAGCTTTAATAGGTTTCTTATTTTTAGTTATGCAAGGCGTTAAAATATACCAAGAGAAGTTATTTAATAGTTTTCGCTTAAGCGATCATGTACCCGCATCTAATTTTTACAGAGGATTAAAAGAGATCCTCCAATTAGATTTTTTATATAAAGAAACGGTAGGTTACTATGGTAAAAGTGGTCAAAAAAGTATGGATTCTATCATGTTTTTTAAGCTCAGTTTAATCGGTTACTTAAAAAATATTATAAGCGACCGTAAACTGATCTCTCATTGTAATATGCGTTTAAATTTGTTATATTTTTTAGATTATAAAACAGAAACAAAAAAGAAAGAATATCTAGGATCAAGTAAACTATGTAAAACCTGTCTTATAAAGAAACAATGCTTAGGAAAAACAGCAAAAGAGAAAAAGTTTAGTATTACTTATTACCGAAAAAAATGAGAGTGATAACAAACGAGTACATAATAAACAAGGTCGTTATATGAAAGGGAAACGGCAAAGTACTGTAGCACCCGTTTTTGGCACATTAACGCAGTTTATGGGGCTTCGAAAAATAAATACATTAGGAATTAAGCAGGCAAATAAAGTGAGGCATGTATCTGCAATGGCTTATAATTTGAAAAAGTATTTGAAATTTATAAAAAAGACGATAAAAAGTAAGACCAAGGCTATAAATACTTTGTTTTTAATAAAATCGATGTTCATAGGCTTTATATATTACTTTTTAAGCCACTCTAAATTAAAAACAGTTTACGATTATTAAAAAAACAAGTCTCCTGAAAAGGCTTATTTAAAGTTGTTTTTTGTTAAGTTATGGGGTTGTGCAACGGCTACTAGTGTTAGCAGTAGTTTTTATTCTTTCTGTTTTTTATTGATAATTGTCACATTTTTAGGAATTTTTTCTAAATTTATAGTTAAGGGATTTCCTGTTATATGAATTGTACAATTTTGTTTCAAAGAAGTTAACCATTCGTAGTTTATAGATTCTATTTTATTCCAATCCACATACACATTTTTTAAGTTTTCTATTGGTAGATTAGTAAGTTCAACAATTCTATGACCTGTTAATATTATGGTTTCTAATTTGGATAAATGCTTTACGCCTTCTATTTTATTCAAAGGTGTATCTGACTCACCAAGATAATTATCTAAATCTAAAACTTTTAAATTGGTCAGATTTTCTAATCCCTCTAATTTAGGGATACTATTGTGAGATAGGGTTAAAATTTCTAAATTTACTAATGTATTTAGTCCTTTTATTTCTGAAATTGGAGTACTATGTATAGTAAGTTCTTTAAGTTTTGTTAATGCTTCTAAATTTGTAATTTCATTAAAACTACTACAATACAAATTTAAATTTTCTAAATTAGGAAACCGTTCTAAACCTCGCATTGAGATAATACCATTATTACGTAAATCTAATTTTTTTAATTTTGGTATCTCGCAAATTTTATCAATGTTTTCAATTCCTGAAATCGCTAAACTATCTAATTTTTCAAGTTTATTTAAACCTTTGATAGAAGTTGATTGATTCTCAAAAATTTCTTCATCAAAGGACAAATGTAAATTTTGTAATGAAGTAAGATTTTCAAGTTCTGTAATAGTTTCATTTACCAAATATGATAGCCTTAACTTTTTAAGTTTTGATAATTTTTCTATCCCCTCTATAGACTGTATTTCTAAAAATGTATATAACTCTTGAAGCTCTGTAAATTTTTCAAAATTATTGAAATTATTTATTTGTTCATTGTCATTACTTATATCTAAAATTTTAAGATACTTTGAAATAGGTGTTAATTCTCTTATACTACTTGTTTCTATGTCATTGAACCCTATAGATACATTTCCTTTATCATCAAAAAAAAATGAATTTTTTAAAAAAGCATCATCAGATTCTACAATTTCAATATTTTGTTTGTTTGCAAATTCAGTTATAAAATTTCTAAGCTCGTCTTTGTTCATTTTTTGTTTTAATCTCTAATTACTGCTAACGTCAGTTTGTCTAAAAACCCACGTTTACTTTTTTATATTTCAAATTTAAAAGAATAATAACAATATTTAGAGGTTGATTGAAAATATATGTAAACCAATATATTTTTGATTTTAAATGTTTGTGAGAAGCCTTTTTGAGGGTAAAAAGAGTAGAAAAACTAGCTATTATCTTTATTAATTTTTCTATTCCAATGATATTCATGATTCTTTTCAGGTTATAGGCAATGAATATAAATCCAACATCAGCAGAAGCTCTTTTTATAG
>CALISK010000109.1 GCA_938041625.1 uncultured Tenacibaculum sp.
AAATAATGAAAATATTAGTAAATGTAGGAATTAGCGCAAACGCAATTTCACTTTTAGAAGAATCAAATTTTGAAGTTATAACTACTAAAGTAGCACAAGAGCAACTTGAAAATTATATTAATGACGAACATATAAATGCTATTTTAATTTCTAATTCTACAGAAATAACACAAGAATTAATTGATGGTTGCCCTAGCCTTAATTTAATTGGTTGTAGTGGTATTAATTTAAATAATATTGATGTTCAGTACGCTAAAGATCAAGGATTACATGTAATAAATACTCCTGAGGCAGTTGCTAATAGTATTGCAGAACTAGTTTTTGCACATGTATTAGGTATGGCTCGTAATTTACATCAATCAAATAGAGAAATGCCTCTAGAAGGAGATTCTAATTTTAAAGATCTTAGAAAATTATATTGGGGTAATGAACTTCGTGGAAAAACGATAGGTTTAATAGGAATGGAACAAACTGCTATTGCTACTGCTAAAGTAGCATTAGGAATGGGCATGAAAGTACTTATGTTTGATTATGAACCTAAAGAAGTTTCTGTGGAATTTGAGTTTTTTGACGGACAAACAACTAATTTTAGTTTCAATTCTGTTGATATTAATGAACTTTTAACAGAATCAGATTTTATTTCTGTACATGTTCCAAATAAAGAAACTCCTATTTTAAGTACTCCTCAATTTGAAAAAATGAAAGATGGTGTAGGTATTATTAATTGTACTTATAGCGGACTTATAGATGAAATAGCATTGGTTACTTCTATAGAAAAAGAGAAAGTAAAATATGCTGCTTTAGATGTTTTCGAAAATGAACCAAATCCAGAAATACAATTACTAATGAATACTAGTTTATCTCTTTCTCCTAATTTAGGTACTGCTACATTAGAAACACAAGATAAAATAGGAATCGAATTAGCAACTCAACTTACTGCTTTATTATCATAAATTATGGCTATTGTAAAACCTTTTAAAGCAATACGACCTACACGCGATAAAATCGCGTTGGTCTCTTCTAAATCTTATGAAGCTTATGATGCTGGTTTATTGCATGCTAAATTAGCTTATAATCCGTATACGTTTCTTCATGTAGTAAATCCTGGGTATAAATACCATAAACAAGATGTAACAGGAGAACAACGTTTTAAATTGGTACACAATCGTTATTTAGAATTTAAAGAGAATCATGTTTTTACACAAGATGAAACTCCTTCTTTTTATGTGTATAAGAAGGTAACTGCTACAAATACTTTTTGTGGAATTATTGCTGCTACTTCTGTTGAAGATTTTCATAACAATGTGATTAAAAAGCATGAACGTACTTTACAAAAAAGAGAATTATTATTTGAAAACTATTTAAAAAATACAGGATTTAATGCAGAACCTGTACTCCTTACCCACCCAGATAATTCTGATATTAATTCAATTTTAGAAAAATATCAACAACAAAGAGCAGAATATGAATTTTCTACTACCGACAAGGATCTTCATTTTTTATGGGTTGTTAGTAACGAAGATGATGTTTCTTTTATAAACAATGCTTTTAAAAAGATTGATACATTATACATTGCTGATGGCCATCATCGTACAACTTCGTCTTGTTTATTAGCTAATAACTTAGCAAAAGAAAACCCAAAACATACAGGAAAAGAGGATTATAACTTTTTTATGAGTTATTTACTTTCAGAAAGTCAATTAAGTATTTCTGAATTTAATCGTTTTATTAAAGATTTAAATGGATATACTCCTGATGAATTTTTAATTGAATTAGATACCTATTTTAGAATTGAAAAACGCGGACAAGAACTATACAGACCTAAAGAAAAACATCATTTTAGTATGTACTTAAAAGGAGAGTTCTATGCTTTGTATTTAAGAAATTCTGTTTATGAGTTTACAGACGAATTAAGTAAATTAGATGCTGAAATTTTATATCGAACTGTATTAAAACCTGTTTTAGGAATTGAAGATATTAGAAACGCATCAAAAATAATTTATTCGCAAGATAAATCTGATGGTTTAGAGTTAAAAACCAAAGTTGATAATGGTGATTTTGAGGTTTCTTTTGGTATGTTACCTACTAGCATTAACGAAATAAAAGACATTGTTGATGCCGACATGATAATGCCTCCAAAAACAACCTATATTGAACCAAAATTAAGAAGTGCATTAACTATTTATGAGTTTTTAAAATGATTACAGAAAATTTACAAAATATACAAAAGGAGTTACCAGAAGATGTAACATTAGTTGCTGTTTCTAAAACAAAACCTATTGCTGATATTCAGGAAGCTTATAATACTGGTCAACGAATTTTTGGGGAAAATAAAATTCAAGAAATGGTTGCTAAATATGAAGAACTACCTAAGGATATTGAATGGCATATGATTGGCCATTTACAAAGAAATAAGGTAAAGTATATGGCACATTTTGTTAATTTAATTCATGGTGTAGATAGTTTTAAAACTTTAAAAGAAATTGATAAACAAGCTAAAAAACACAATAGAGTCATTAATTGTCTTTTACAAGCTCGTATTGCAAAAGAAGAAACGAAATTTGGTTTACCTTTTAGTGAAATAAAAGATATTTTAGCTTCTGAAGAAATCATGGATTTAAAAAACATTACTGTTTCCGGACTAATGGGAATGGCCACTTTTACAGATGACAATGAACAATTAAAAAGTGAGTTTTCTTCTTTAAAAAAACTATTTAACAACTTAAAAAACAAGCACCCACAACTTTCTATGCTTTCTATGGGAATGAGTGGAGACTATCAATTAGCGATAGAAAATGGCAGTACAATGGTTCGAATTGGTAGTGCTGTTTTTGGGCATAGAAATTATACAGTATAGCCACAATTAACCAGTTGTTTGTTTTTATTTATATTTGCCGTTATAAACTTATACCTGTATCATCATAAACAGGAGATTTGTGCTACATGTACGCTATTTTAGATATTGAAACAACCGGGGGGAAATTTAACGAAGAAGGAATCACTGAAATTGCCATCTATAAATTTGATGGTCATCAAATTGTAGATCAATTTATTTCTTTGGTAAATCCCCAAAAAGAAATACAAGAATTTGTTGTTAAACTTACAGGTATTAATAACAATATGCTTCGTAATGCTCCTAAGTTTCATGAAGTAGCTAAAAGAATTATTGAAATTACAACCGATTGTATTGTTGTGGCTCACAATGCTTCTTTTGATTATAGAATTTTAAGAACTGAATATGATCGATTGGGATATGACTATATACGAAATTCACTTTGTTCTGTTACTTTAAGTAAAAAATTAATTTTAGACCAACCTTCTTACAGTTTAGGAAAATTATGTAGAAATTTAGGAATAGCTGTTGCAGATAGGCATCGTGCTAATGGTGACGCACTTGCTACTGTAAAGCTTTTTAAATTATTGTTAGAAAAAGATGTAGATAAAAACATTATACAGCAAACAATAAAATATTCAGATAACAGAAATCATAAGCTAAAATTAAGATCTATATTAGATAGTCTGCCAGAGAAAGAAGGAGTTTATTATGTACATAATGAAGAAGGTAAGATTATTTTTATAGGTAGAGGAAAAAACATTAGGCAAGAGGTTAATAAACTTTTCTTAAAAGACTCTAAAAGAGCTTTAAAAGTAAATGAAAAAGTTGAATCTGTGAGTTTTGAAGAAACAGGAAATCAACTATTTACAAGATTAAAATATTATACAGAATTAGAAGTTTTAAGACCTAAATATAATATTGTTAGAAAAAGAAGATTAACTTCTAAAAATTTCAATCAAGACAATCTAATATTAATAGATAAAGGTCGAATTCCTGAAGAAAAATCTGTTATTTTAATTGAAAAAAATGAAGTTTTAGGACATGCTTTTACAAATTTAGCTTATCAAACTAGTCAACTTCATATTTTAAAAAACCTGATTACTTCAATAGAAAATAAACAATTAGCAAAAACAATAATTAAAAATTATTTAGATGGTAATACTGTTGAAAAAATTGTTAGATTTGATATTGACTCTTCAGAATAATACCCCTTTATTTATATCAGTGACTTTTCGCATCTAGTTTTTAAATACTTTTATTAAAATAGAATTCTTAAGCTTCTTGTTTATTGTATTGATTTTCTACTATTAAAATGTGTCTTAGGAAGATATACATGATATTAGGAAATTTATATTTACCATTGGAAAACCCTCCACTTCTTTATTCTTTTTCACTAATTTACAAGGTTCATAATCAAATCCTATCATCATAAAAAATTGTGACGGACAAGCAATTATAGATGCTACTAATGGGAGTTATGGGGCTATTTCTTTTTTTAGATGTAAATACATATACTTAAACAGTTCTGGAAATGAAAATACTGATTATGGTATTAAAAAAACGTTTTTTTTTAAAGTTTGGTAGATCGGGAGTAATTATTGGGTATTTAAGTTCCGATTTTGAAGTAGACCATTTTTATGAAACTAACTATAAAAAGAGCATTATTTTCATTTATTTTAAAGAAATTAGTGTTTTTAAAACCTTCTTATATTTTCTATCATTACACAAAAGAATCATTGCTTTAATTTTCAATAATTCTTTTAGAAAATAATTTGTAATATTGCT
>CALISK010000110.1 GCA_938041625.1 uncultured Tenacibaculum sp.
ATGTTTAGTAATGAATATGAAAATCTGCTAGCAACAATTAAAGAAAAAGTACCAGCAGGTTCAGAAATTATAATGGGAGAATTTGGTTATAAATATGAAACTGGAGATTCGAATATAGATCAGGTTTTAGCAGCTCAAAACTCAAACGCAATTAATTCAGATCCTAATATAGCAACAGATTCAAACACTTTAGTAAAAGAATATTTTCATGGAGTTGATTTAGCAGGTTTAACAATGAAGATTGTAAACGCTGGTTATTCTGGAGGTGTTAATTGGGGGTTAGATGATGCTATGCATAGTGGAACGTCAACAGGAACAGATCTAAAAACATGGGGTTTTTGGAATATTCTAGGAGAAGAGTTACAAGGAAAGCCTGAAACAGAAGAATTGAGACCTCATTTTTATTCATTTTCATTACTATCTAGATACATGCAAACTGGTAGTAGAGTTTTTAAAGTGAATATTCCAAAGAAGGTTGGCTTAGACGTAATAGCAGTAGAAAAAGATGGTAAATATATGATTGCAATTAATAATATGCATTCAGCAGATTATGAATTATCTGTATCTATAGAGGCTATAAAAGAATTAACTGGAGTAAAAAAGTTTGTGTATAAAGAAGAAGGAAGGAAGACAGATGCAAATGGTTTTCCAATGCCAGAAGAAGAAAATATGATATTTAAATCTGGAGATAAATTAACAATTTCAGGAGAAACATTTACGTTATTAACCAATTTTGAATACTAAACAAGTATTCTAATTTATAGAAAACACTTACATAGAATGAACAATACCATAGAAAAAAAAACAGACACTTTACGCTTAAAAAAATGTGAAAAGAATCCAATTTTTAGCCCAAATCCAGAAAATCAGTGGGAAAATATTGTAGTCTGTAACCCCGGAGTTTGGTATGAAGAAGGAAAGTTTTCAATGTTGTATAGAGCAGCAGGAGATGATGAAGAGCATTACATTAGATTTGGTTTAGCTGAAAGTACAGATGGTATAAACTTTAAAAGAGTTTCAGACGCCCCTGTTTTTTCACCAAGTATTGATGGCCCAGATATGGGAGGAGTTGAAGATCCAAGAATTGCAAAATTTGGAGATGAGTTTTATATAACATATGCCTATAGACCGTTTCCTCCAGGACAATACTGGAAATTTGAACATGATGTTATTTTATTACCAGAATCAGGAGAACATACTCCTTTAGTTTATAAAAAAAATGTTGCAAATTCAGGTTTAGCGATATCAAAAGATTTAAAAACATTTAAAAGATTAGGACGTATTACAACATCAAATTTAGATGATAGAGATGTTATTCTTTTTCCTGAAAAAATTAATGGGAAATTTGCGATGTTACACAGGCCTAAAGAATGGATTGGTGAAGGTTATGGAACTTCTAAACCAGCTATTTGGATTCGTTTTACAGACGATTTAATGGTTTGGGAAGAAGAAAGTACTTTATTAATTGCAGGAATTGAAGGTACTTGGGAAGAAAAAGTAGGAGGTAGTACACCTCCTTTAAGAACAAAAGATGGTTGGTTAGTAATTTATCATGGAGTAGAAAATGGTGGATTAGGATATTACCGAGCAGGAGCAGCTTTATTAGATTTAGAAGATCCTACAAAAGTAATTGGTAGATTGGAAAATTGGATTATGGAGCCTGAAGAAGATTATGAAATTGAAGGATATTATAAAGGATGTGTATTTCCAACAGGAAATGTAATAATAGAAAATACTTTATATGTATACTATGGAGCAGCTGATAAATACATAGGATTGGCTACTTGTAACATAAATGATTTATTAGAAGAATTAAAAAAATAAAATGAATAAATTCATAAGCTTAGTTTTATTAATTAGTACCGTTGTTGTTTTTAATAGTTGTACTAACGTTGAAAAACAAAAGAAGGTAGATATAGATATTTCTTTTAATAAATCTAATAAATTGAATTATCCATTTATTGGGCATGGGGTTCAATGGTCTGCATATCCTCATGCCGATTCTGATGATGCAGAATGGGGTTTTTTAATGACTGATGAAAAGTGGGATGAATTATACAAACGTATAGATTTTGTGAATCCACATATTATTAGGGTAATGGATGTTTCTAGTTGGAGATACTTTAAAGGTCTTGATCAAAGGGAACAGCCTATTTTAGATTTTGAAAATCAAGAGGTAAAAAGCCTATGTAAACTTTTAGATTATTGTCAAAAAAATAAAATCACTGTACTTTTTGGTGAGTGGGGAGCTCCAGGTTTTTGGGAGTTAAATAGTAAGAACCCTAATCGTATTCTTAGAGCAAATGATGATCGTTGGATTGAAATGATAACTCAGTATCTAGACTTTCTAATTCTTAAAAAAGGATATACATGTATTAAGTATTATAATTTGGTAAATGAACCTAATGGATATTGGGCTTCTACAGATGGTAATTGGGAAGAATGGAAAGAAGGTTATGAAAAACTGAATACAGCATTAATAAAAAAAGGCTTAGATAAATTTGTTGAATTATCGGGGCCAGATGCAGTAACACAATGGGATCATCCAAAGCATCCTAAAAAGGCACACGATTGGGTATATTCTACAGTAAATGAATTGGATACTATAACAGGTCTTTATGATTTTCATATATATGCAGATCAAGACTTAATTAGAACAGGTAATTTTATTCCTTATTTAGAGCCTTTTTCAACCCAAATAAATAAAACAAAAAAGCCATTTGTTTTAGGAGAACTAGGAATGAAATATAGCGGAAGCTTAAAAGAAGAAAATAAGAAAAGAGGAGAAAAAGATCCGTATGCAGGCCCAGACGATTCTTCTATGTTTGTGTACGATTATTTTTATGGAGTTGATATGGTTGATGCAGCTGTACAAAGTATGTTAGCAGGTGTAGGAGGAACCATTGCTTGGGATTTAGATGATGCAATGCATACAGTAGGAGATTTAGGAGGAAAAGATCAGCTTAAAAAATGGGGTATGTGGAATATTTTGGCAGAAGAATTTGGAGATTTAGAAGCTGATAAAAAACCAAGACCTTGGTCTTATTCTTGGACTTTATTGTGTAATTTATATCTTCCAAAATCTACCATTTATAAACCTCAGTTTTCTAAAAAAAATGATAGTATTAGATCTGTAGCTTCAATTTACAAAGATAATTTTACGACAACAATTGTAAATCAATCAAAAAAAGCAAAAACATTTCGAGTAAAAACAGACTTGATATCTAGCAATAAACAATTGTATTTGTATGAGTATTCAGAAACAAATAGACCTGTTAATATTGAAGGTTTTCCGATAGTAACTAAGAAAATGGAAAATACCTTAAGTAAAGAGGAAGTAATAGTTGAAGTAAAAGGAGAAAGCCTTGTTTTTTTAAGTACAATTTTAATTAAATAACTTTTATAGTTACCAAAATTTATAATGAAATATAATTTAGATTTTACAGATGTAGTCGTGTTAGTACTATATTTTGTTTTCATAGTTTGGTTCGGAATTCGTGCCTCAAAAAAAGGAAGTAATTCAACCAAAGATTATTTTCTTGCGGGAAGAAATATGACATGGCCAGTAATTGGTTTTTCGTTATTTGCGGCAAGTATTTCTAGTACCACCTTAATAGGTAAGAGTGGAGATGCATATTCTACAGGAATAGCTGTTTTTAATTATGATTTGATTTCTGTATTAGTCATGGTGTTTTTTGCTATGTTTTTTCTACCCTTTTATATAAAATCAGGAATCTTTACAATTCCGGAATTTCTAGAAAAAAGATTTGATAAAAGATCACGATATTATTTCTCATTTATCACTTTAATGGGATCTACATTTTTAGACGCAGCAGGTGCATTATACGCTGCTTCACTATTAATGAAATTGGTCTTTCCTTCATTAACCATTATAGAATTGTCTGTAATATTTGCTGTAATAGTTGCAATATATACGATTCCAGGAGGTTTGTCAGCCGCAATTAAAGTCGATTTAATTCAAGGAATATTATTACTTGTAGGAACCTTTATTTTAACTTTTTTAGCCATGAAAAATGGTGGTTTAGAGCATTTGAAAAACCTTCTTTTAGAAGGTGATAGCATGATGAAGTTAATAAGACCTTTAAATGACGAATCTGTACCGTGGATAGGGCTTATTGTAGGAATCCCCATATTAGGATTTTATTTTTGGGGAAACAATCAAGTATTAGTGCAACGTGTTTTAACAGCAAAATCGATAGATCATGGACGTAAGGGGATTCTTTTAGTAGGTTTTTTAACTGTTTTAATTCTTTTTATTATCATTTTTCCAGCGGTTATAGGAAAATATTTATATCCAGATTTACCTAAAAATGATATGATTTATCCTAAGTTGGTTATAGAGTTAATGCCAATAGGATTACTAGGATTGATGTTAGCTGCCATGGTTGCAGCATTAACATCTTCATTAAGTGCATTGTTAAGTTCAGTAGCAACTTTATTTACGATGGATTTTTATGTGCAGTTTAAAAAAGAAGCGTCACAAAAAGAACAAGTATATGTTGGAAAAATAGTTTCTGTAGTGGTATTAGTTTTGGCTGTTCTTTGGGTGCCTTTTGTTTCTAAATTTGATTCTTTACTAAAATATTACCAAGAGATGCTAAGTTATATAGCACCGCCTGTAGTAGCCGTATTTTTCTTAGGCGTTTTTTGGAGAAGAATAAACAAACACGGTGCCTTTTGGGGGTTGATAGGTGGAGCAATTGCGGCTATTATTACAATTCTATCTAAAGTATTGTTTAAGTATGAACTGTTAGGAGATATTCATTTTTTACTTAAAGTACCCGTTTATTTTGTTTTCAGTTCAATTATAATCATAGTGGTAAGTCTATTATCTAAACCAGATGATAGTGAAAAAATAAAAGATTTTATTTGGACTAAAAAGATTTATAATCAAGAAACATTAGAATTAAAAGGAGTTCCCTTTTACAGAAACTTTAGATTTTGGTCATTAATGTTAATTGCGTTTTGTTTTCTAGTGCTATATCTATATCAATAAAATAAGAAGGAATTAATAAATCGAAGAATTAATCTATATCAAATGAAAAAAGAGATTTTATTATTAATTATTACATTAACGATATCTCCTAAAGTTTTTTCTCAGAACCCTAATTTTCATATTTATTTATGTTTTGGGCAATCGAATATGGAAGGGTCAGCATTAATAGAAGCACAAGATAAAGTAGCTGATGCTCGATTTCTTACATTACAACCCTTAGATTGTTCGAATTTATTGAGAAAAAAAAACAATTGGTATGTTGCTACTCCTCCTTTAAGTCAATGCCACACAGGCTTATCACCAGCTGATTATTTTGGGAAAACGATGATTAAGAGCCTTCCAGACAGTGTAAAAGTTGGAGTTATAAATATAGCTATTGGAGGTAGTGATATTAGAATTTTTGATAAAGAGATTTATAAAAATCACGTTAATACATATAAAGAAGATTGGTTTACAAATAAAGTAAAAGGATATAGAGGAAATCCATATCAGCATCTTATAGAGTTAGCCAAAGAAGCACAAAAAAAAGGAGTTATAAAAGGTATTCTTTTACATCAAGGAGAAACAAATCAAGATGATGAAAAATGGCCTTCTTATGTTAAAAAAGTATATGAAAATATGCTTAATGATTTATCATTAAAAGCATCATCAGTACCTTTATTAGCAGGTGAATTAGTTCATGAAGAACAAAAAGGAGTTTGTGCGAGTATGAATCCTATTATAAATAAGCTACCTAAAACTATTCCTACAGCTCATATAATTTCTTCTAAAGGATGTGAAGCTAGAAAAGACAATGTACATTTTAACTCAAAAGGAGTTAGAGAATTGGGAAAGCGATATGCTTTAAAAATGTTGAATCTTCAAGGAATTAAAGATCCAAATATAGAGCCTGAAAAACCTTATAATATTCAAATATCAAGATTAACAGATGATAGTTTTACAGTTACTTGGCATAATGATTTAAAAGCTACAAAAGGCACTAATGTTTTTATTGAAGAGCCAGCGAGTAAAAGCGGAGATTTGTATTTAGAACATGTTGATGCAGGTATTAATAGTTATACTTTTAAAGGAGAAAAAGAAGAGGTAACTATTACAAATAAAGGGTTTTATTTAGCTAAGTTACAGTCTTTGCCAGATGCAGATGGTAATGCATATACTACAGCTTTTATAAATATGAAAGAACCTGAAGGAGAAAAAATAGAATTTGATCCTAACTTTCATGTATACCTATGCATCGGACAATCAAATATGGAAGGATCTGCTAATATAGAATCTCAAGATCTTATAAACATTGATGAACGATTTAAAGTATTACAATCTTTAGATTGTAGTAATTTAGGAAGAAATGAAAATAAATGGTATACAGCTATTCCTCCATTATCACATTGTAATACAGGACTTTCTCCAGCAGATTATTTTGGTAGATCTATGGTTGCACAATTACCTGAAAATATTAAAGTAGGAGTTGTACATGTAGCTGTAGGTGGATGCGACATTCGATTATTCGACAGAGATAAATACCAAAACTACAATGCTACTATAAATAAGTATTGGTTTACTGATAAAGTTAACTCTTATAGAGGTAATCCATACAGTCACTTAATTAATCTAGCTAAAAAAGCACAACAGAGTGGAGTAATTAAAGGGATACTATTACATCAAGGAGAAACAAATCAAGATGATGAAAAATGGCCTTCTTACGTAAAAAAAGTGTATGAAAATATACTAAATGATCTTTCTCTGAAACCTTCAGAGGTTCCATTAATTGTCGGAGAATTGGTTCATGAAGAACAAAATGGAGTTTGTGCTAGTATGAATTCAATTATCAATGATTTACCTAAAACAATTCCTACAGCTCATGTAGTATCTTCTAAAGGATGTAAAGTGAAAAAAGACAATTTACATTTTAATTCAGAAGGAATTAGGGAGCTAGGAAAACGTTATGCAGATAAAATGTTAAGGGTAAAAAAAGATAAATAACTCTATAAGAAAAGCGATGAATTAGTAATTGAAAGAGACAGCGTTATTTTTAATAATAATCAATTAAAACACAATTAGTATGAAGAAAAAAATACAATTATTAATGTTGCTATTGTTATCCTTGAGTGCATTTGCACAAGATCCATCAGCACCTACAGGTTTAATGATATCAGAAGGAACAAATGAGTTTACATTAACCTGGGATAATGACCCGTTAGCAATAAGTGGGTTTAATGTATATATAAGTGAAGGATCAGGTTCAGCACAATATATTACAACAGTTTCGGCAGGATCAACTTCTTATACTTATACCGGAACCCTTGCAGGTGTTACCATAGCAGATGGAGGAACTTATACAGCAACAGTTCAGGCATTACCAGATGCAGATAATAATGCCTACGCAAATTCAGGATCATTCAATCTGAATGCTACAAATCCAGAACCACCTAGTAATCCAACAGGTATTTCAGTTACCCAGACAGCTAATGAATTTACATTAACTTGGAATAACGATTCTTTAGCTACAGGAGGTTTCAATATTTTTCTTTCAGAAAACACAGATAATGTTAAATATATAACGACAGTTCCAGCAGGAACAACATCATATACATATACAGGCACTTTAGAAGGAATAACTATAGAAGATGGAAAAGTGTATTCAGCTACTGTACAATCTTTACCTGATGATGACAATAATAATTACTCTAATACAATAGTATATACAGGAGATATTAATGAAGTTACTTTAGTTGATAATGACCCAAATTTTCATATTTATTTAGCGTTTGGACAATCAAATATGGAAGGCTCTGCACCTATTAAAAATGAAGACTTAACATTAAACAACAGACTTTTATCATTACAGTCTTTAGATTGTGAAAACTTAGGAAGAGATAAAAACAAATGGTATGTAACAACTCCACCAGCAAGTCAATGTTTTAGTCAACTTTCATTAGTTAATAACTTTGGAAAAGAGATGGTTGCATCTCAACCTAGCAATGTTAAAATAGGAATTATTAATGTAGCTGTAGGAGGTTCAGATATTCGTTTGTTTGATAAAGATTTATATACAGGTTATCTTACATCAACTGAGGATCCTTTTTTTGCTGAAAAAATTACTGCCTATGGAGGAAATCCATATCAGCATTTAATTAATTTAGGTTTATTAGCAAAACAAAAAGGAGTTATTAAAGGTATTTTATTACACCAAGGAGAAACAAATAGTGGTGATACAAATTGGCCTAATTATGTTAAAGCTGTATATGAAAATCTAATAGCAGACCTCTCTTTAAATGCTTCAGAAGTACCTTTATTAGCCGGAGAGGTTGGACATACAAATAATGGCGGTTTAGTAGGAAGTATGAATGCTATTATTCAAACTTTACCTTCTGTAATTTCAACGGCTCATGTAATTTCTTCTGACGGAGTTACAATTTCGGGAGATAATATTCATTTTGATTCTGAAGGTGTAAGAGAATTAGGAAATAGATATGCACAAAAAATGATTTCATTACAAAATATACTTAGTGTAGAGGAAGTTAAAGAAATAAATAAAGATTATAAGTTAATTCAAAATTACCCAAATCCAGTTGGAAATAGTACCAACATTTCTTTTGAAATTCCAAAAAAAGGACGTGTTTCATTAAAAGTGTTTAATGTAAATGGTCTTGAAGTAGCAAAATTAGTAGATAAAGAGTTATCAGCAGGAAATCATTCTATAGAATTAAAAAAAGGAAAATTACCAGCAGGCTATTACATATATAGGTTACAGGTAAATGGAATTTCTATGAGTCGTAAAATGATTTTAGTTTCAAAATAAAAAGAGTATAACTGGAAGTTGTTATTTAAAAAACCTTGTGAAATTTATAACTAATAAGGTTTTTTTTAATAATTAAATTAGCATTTCTTTTTATAAAGATTACATCTTGTAGTAGAATGTTTAAACTATATACAGATAAAGGTTGAAGCAATTTAAAATATCTAAAGATGTTCGTTTAGAGAGAAACATAACAGGGGAATTATCAAAAAAAAGTTTTGGTATGATTCCAAAGAAAAAAATATTATATTTATTTTAGATCTAATAAGAAATTAGAACTTCTAAAGTTAAAAAGAAAATTAGAAATTATTTCATTATATAATTTATATAAGAAATAAAAATACACATCTATAAAATGAAATTATATCCAATAAAATTTGAACCGATTTTAAAAGAAAAAATCTGGGGAGGTGAAAAATTAATACAAACTTTTAAAAAGAAGTCTAGCAAGACTAATATTGGAGAAAGTTGGGAGATTTCAGATGTTAACGGAGCTATATCAGTAGTTGCAAATGGAGCTTTAAAAGGACAGTCATTAAAAGATCTTATAAAAGAATATAAAGGAGATTTTGTTGGGAATAAAATTTACAAGCAATTTGGAGAAGCTTTTCCTATATTAATTAAATTTATAGATGCTAAGACACCATTATCTATTCAAGTACACCCAAATAATGAATTGGCAAAAGAGCGTCATAATTCTTTTGGGAAAAATGAAATGTGGTATATTATGGATAGTGATGAAGATGCAGAATTGATTGTAGGTTTTACAAAAGAAGTGTCTCAAAAGGAATATGTAACATCTTTAGAAGCAGGAAAAGTTTTAGATATTTTAAACTCAGAAAAAGTAAAAACAGGAGATACTTTTTATATTCCAACAGGAAGGGTACATGCAATAGGAGCAGGTACAGTTTTAGCTGAGATACAACAAACATCCGATATTACTTATAGAATTTACGATTACGAGAGAGTTGATAAAACATCAGGTAAACAAAGAGAATTACACACAGAGTTAGCTTTAGAAGCAATAGATTATAAAATTCAAGAAGATTATAAAACTAATTATGAATTGGTAGAAAACGAATCTTCAAAACTAGTGCATTCACCCTACTTTAAAACAGATATTATTGATTTAAACAGTACTATTGAAAAAGATTATACTAAGCTAGATTCTTTTGTGATTTATATGTGTGTAGATGGAGTTTTTGAAATTGAATGTAATAATGAAAACTTTGTAGTTGATAAAGGAGAAACGATATTATTACCAGCAACGATTGAAAAAGTAAATTTAAAAACTACAGGAGCAAAAATATTAGAAGTTTATTTGTAGTATTTAAGTTTATTAAGACTCATGTGAAATTAGATATGGTAACTAATTATCTTAGTTAAAAGAAGTATATTTCTTCTTCAAAATTTAGATATAATGGAATTACCAAAGAGAGCTGGAGAAGGACCAGTACCTGTTGAATTAGAAGCGGGAAAAAATTATGCATGGTGTACTTGTGGTTTATCAGAAAATCAGCCATTATGTGATGGTAAACATAAAGGAACAGAAATGAGGCCTGCTTTTTTTACAGCAGAAAAAACCGAAACAAAATATTTATGTGCTTGTAAAGTAACAAAAAACGGACCTTTCTGTGATGGTTCACATAAGTAATAATTATACTTTAATATAATTGTAATATATAAGTGAAGGTGAATAATCTTCACTTATTTTTTTGTTTAAAATAGAACAATCTGTATAAGTTTTATGTTAAAGAATATTAAAAAAATAAAATTCTTTTGTCAAACTTTTAAATTCGTTCAACAAATCAAACCAAATGAACTTAAAAAGTCTTTTTTTAGGGATAGTATTATTATTTATTTTTAATGCTAATTCTCAAAGAAAATTAATAAGAAATTCAAGTATAAGTCCAGATGCAAACCATATAGCATTTAGTTATTATGGAGATATTTGGATTTATAATTTAACCACAAAACAAGCACAACGATTAACAATTCATAAAGGATATGAAAGTAATCCTGTTTGGAATACAAATGGAACTAAGCTTGCTTTTTCATCAAATAGAAATGGAAATACGAATATTTACACTACTTCTGTTAAAGGAGGAGTACCTAGACAATTAACATTTTACCCGGCAACAAATATTCCAACGAATTGGGATGATAAAGGGGCTATTCTTTTTACAACAAAAAGAGTTTATGCTGGTCCAGAATGGGATTCTCAAATTTATAAAGTAAATGAAAAAGGAGAAACTCCTCAAAGAGTATTGAAAGCTTATGGAGCTATGGCATCAGCTTCGCCTAATGGTAAGTTTATTGCTTATGTAAAGGGCGCTTGTAGAATTTCTAGAGAAGATTATTCAGGTTCAGCTCAAAGAGATATTTGGATTTATAATAAAGAAACCAAAAAGTATAATCAAATTACCACAAGTAATAAAAACGATCATTCTCCACTTTGGGACGCAAATAATAATTTATATTACATAGGGGCAGAAAGTGGGCGTTATAATATTTATAAACAAGCAATTTCAAGTAATGGAACTGTTGAAGGAACTGCTCAAAAATTAACGGATTTGAAAGTTGATGGAGCGCAAACATTTTCAGTAAGTAAAAACGGAACTATTGTATATACTTCAGGAATTGATTCTCACTTACTAAAAAATGGAAAATCTAATAAATTAGAACTAAATATAGTTTCTGACAATCGTTTTAATTTAGAAGAAACAAAAACAAGAAGTAATGGAGTTAATAGTTTCTCAGTTTCACCAAACGGAAAGAAAATTACTTTTGATATTGGAGGAGAAGTTTTTGTTAAAGAAAATAACAAAGAAAAAAAGAGAGCCAATAATGTAAGTAAGCATTTCTATAGAGATCAAAATGTAGGGTGGATAAATGATGAGTTAGCAATATTCTTATCTGATAGAGAAGGAACTTTTCAAATCTATAGTGTTGCTTCTTCTGATAAGAAAGTAGAATTATATAGAACATTAAAGACGAAAACAGAAAAACTGACTAATGAAAAGGAAGATGTAGAGAATTTTGTAGTATCTCCGAATCAAAAGAAGATAGCTTATCAAGTAGGTAGAGGGAAATTAATTATAGCAGATATTGTCGAAGGAAAAATTAAAAACAAGCAAACTTTTATAGATGGTTGGTCAGCTGCAAATGGAGTTTCATGGAGTCCTGACAGTAAATATATAGCTTATTCTCAAACAGATTTAAATTTTGATAATGAAATCTTTATTCAATCTGTAGAAGATAAATCTAAGAAGATGAATGTAAGTATGCACCCAAGAAACGACCTTAATCCGGTTTGGAGTGCAGATGGTAAAAAATTAGCGTTTCTATCTAATAGAAGTGGAATTAATTATGATGTTTGGATGGTTTGGTTACAAAAAGAAGATTGGGAGAAATCTAAAATAGACCATGAGGTAGGAGATTATTATAAAGAAGAGGTAAAAGAAGAATCTAAAGATAAAACAAAAAAGAAAGGAAAGAAAAAGAAAGAAGTAGTTGTTAAAATAGATGAAGAAAGAATTTACGATCGTTTAGTACAAGTTACTTCGTTACCTGATAATGAATTTAGTTTAGCATTTAGTGCTGATAGTGAGTTTATCTATTTTTCAGCAACAGACCCTTCTTCTAAAAAAAGAAATTTATATAAAATTAAATGGGATGGTTCTAAACCAAAAGCTATAAAAGGAGCATCAAATTCTGGAAGATTTTCATTACAAAAAGGGAAATTATACTTTGTTTCTAGAGGAGTTGTAAAAGAATTAAATACAAAATCAGATAAAATTACAACTTTGCCTCATCGAGTTTCATATACTACTAATTTTGAACAACAAAGGAAGCAAGTATTTGAAGAAGGAATAAGAGCGTTAACAGCTGGTTTTTACGATCCAGAATTTCATGGGTATAATTGGAATAGTTTAGTTAAAAAATATAAACCATGGGTACTTGCAGCTACAACTCAAGAAGATTATTCTTATATGTTTAATTTACTATTAGGTCAATTAAATGCGAGTCACATGGGATATAGAGGTGCTGCACCAAGAAATGAAAGTGATAAAGTAGGGATGTTAGGTTTAGAAGTAACAAATACCACTAAAGGAGTAAGAATAGAATATGTATTGCCTAATTCGGTTGCAGATAAATCTAAAAGTAAATTAAATGTAGGAGATGTAATAACAGAAATAAATCAGAAGCCGATTACGAAGCATACAAATTTTTATGAATTATTAAAAAATACAATTAATAACGAAGTATTATTAAAGTTAGAATCGGGTAAAGAAGTTGTATTAAGACCAGAAAGAAGCTTAAGAAGGCTACAGTATGAAGAGTGGATAAATTCTAGAAAAAAACTAGTAGAAAAATATTCTAATGGTCAATTAGGTTATATTCACATACAAGGAATGAATCAACCTAGTTTTGAACGCTTTGAAAGAGAGTTGAAAGCGAGTGGTTATGGTAAAAAAGGAATTGTGATTGATGTTCGTTATAATGGAGGTGGTTGGACTACAGATCGTTTAATGGCGGTTTTAAATGTAGATCAACATGCATATACAATACCTAGAGGAGCTGCAAAATCATTAAAAGGTCATGCGAAGTTTAAAGGAAATTATCCATTTAATGAAAGAGCAATTTTATCTGTAAATACAAAACCTGTTGTAGCTTTATGTAATGAAAATAGTTATTCAAACGCAGAAATTTTTTCTCATGCATTTAAAAACTTAGGTTTAGGTAAATTAGTAGGTCAACCAACTTTTGGAGCAGTGGTATCTACTGGAGGAAAAGGCTTACAAAACGGATTTATTAGAATGCCATTTAGAGCTTGGTTTGTGAAAAAAACAGGAGAGAATATGGAGAACGAAGCGCCAGCTGTACCAGATTATATAGTTAAAAATGCTCCAGGATGGAAAAGTAGAGGAGAAGATGAGCAATTAAAAAAGGCTGTAGATGTGCTTTTAAGAGATATTAAATAACACACGGTTCTTAATAATTAAAAGAGAAAGCATAGAATATAATTCTATGCTTTTTTTTTACTTTTGTTTTATGGTAGAGATTAGCGAAAAAGAACTGTTAGAAAAGTTAAAAACAAATTTTGGGTATGATAGTTTTCGATTAAAACAAAAAACTATTATAGACAATATACTGGCTAAAAAAGATACGCTAGTAATTATGCCTACAGGTGGTGGTAAATCTATTTGTTTTCAATTACCAGCATTGTTCTTTGAAAGAATAACACTAGTTATTTCGCCGTTAATTGCTTTAATGAAAGATCAAGTAGATAGTTTAAAAGCAAACGGAATACCAGCAACTTATTACAATAGTAGCCAGTCAGCAGAAGAGCAGCAAGCCGTTTTTAATGCAGTTGCAAATAAAACGATTAAACTGTTGTATGTAGCTCCAGAAAGTTTACCATTATTACAAAATATCTTAAATCAGAATTATATAAGTTGTGTAGCTATAGATGAAGCACACTGTATTTCTGCTTGGGGACATGATTTTAGACCTTCATATAAACAATTATCTTTTCTTAAAAAATCGTTACCAGAAGTACCAATAGTTGCATTAACTGCAACCGCTGACAAAGCAACACAAGAAGATATTTTATCACAATTATCAGTACCGCATGCTACTAAGTATGTAAGTTCTTTTAATAGAGAAAATATATCCTTAGAAGTTCGTCCTGCAAATGATAGAGTACAGCAGATTATAAAATTTATTCAAAAAAGACCTACAGATTCAGGTATTGTGTATTGCTTAAGTAGAAAGGCAACAGAGCAATTGGCAAGCAAACTAAAACAAAACAATATTGATGCAAAGGCATATCATGCAGGTTTAACGTTTGAAGAGCGCGCAAAAACACAAGAAGACTTTATAAAAGATGAAGTTGCTATTATTTGTGCAACGATCGCTTTTGGTATGGGTATTGATAAGTCGAATGTACGTTGGGTAATTCACTATAACATGCCTAAAAACATAGAAGGATATTACCAAGAAATAGGTCGTGCTGGCCGTGATGGATTGCCTTCTCAAGCTTTGTTGTTTCATAGTTATGCAGATGTAATTCAGTTACGTCAATTTATAGCAAATACAGGAAATAAGGAAGTACAAGAAGCTAAATTAGAGCGAATGAAGCAGTTTTCTGAAGCAACGGTTTGTAGACGAAAAATCTTGTTAAGTTACTTTGGAGAATTGATAGAAGAGAATTGTGGAAATTGTGATGTGTGTGAAAATCCGCCAAAGTTTTTTGACGGTACAGTAATTGCCCAAAAGGCATTGTCTGCAATTTATAGATTGCAACAAAAAGAAGCAATGGGAACTGTTATAGATTTTGTTAGAGGTGCAAAAAATACAGCGATTTATGATAAAAGTTATCAAAATTTAAAAACCTACGGAGTAGGAAGTGATATTTCATGGAAAGATTGGCAACATTATTTGGTACAGTTAACAAACCAAGGGTATTGTCAAATAGCATTTCATTTAAACAATGTATTACACCTAACTGATTTTTCTAAAAAAGTATTGTTTGATGGAGAAAAGGTGCAATTAACAGTACCTGTTGAAATTAAGAAAGAGACGAAAGCAGCAACTAAAGAAAGGAAATCAAAAGCTAAGAGAACACCAGCATTACAAGATAGTTTGTTTGAGCGTTTACGTAAGTTACGTTACAGAATATCTCAAGAGGAAGATATAGCTGCTTATTTAGTATTTAGTGATGCAACCTTAAAGCAATTAGAAATTGAACGTCCGCAAACAGACAATGAATTTTTAGCAATTAGCGGAGTAGGGCAGCGTAAATTAGAAGTGTATGGAGGAGAGTTTATGGAAGAGATTAGTACTTTTATAAAAGAAAAGAAGAAAGGGAAAAAAGATACAACACTCGAAACATTTAAATTATATAAAGAAGGTTTTACTATTGAAGAAATAGCAGTTAAAAGAAAATTAAAAGCACAAACTATTTTTTCACATTTATCTAAATTATATTTAGAAGGAAAAGATGTAAGTTTAGATGAGTTTATTGATGCAGATACGTTGAAAATAATAGGAAATGCAAAAAAGGTATTAAAGAATGAAACTGCTCTAAAACCTTATTTTGAGTTTTTAGGAGAAAAAGTTTCTTATGAACAAATACGTATTGGACTTACTATTTTACAGAAGAAAAGATGATTAAATAAGTAGTGATATCATGAATCTTCCAATAGAAAAAAAATCTGAATCTATTTCAAAATTAGAAGAAGTTATTAAAACACTAGAATTAGAGATTACTGAAATAGAGCATAAATTATTTCCTTTTGAACAATCTCTTAGAAATGCGATAGCAGATCTTTTAGTAGAAGAAAGAGAGTTAACTATTTTATATAAAAAGCAAAAGAAAGCTAAAAAATTAAAAAGACTAGCGCAAAAGAGAAAAGGAAAAAACTATAAAGAATCAATAGGTATAATTCCACTTAAAAAGAAAACTACAGAAAAGGAAATAGAGACTTTAAGAGAGAGAAAGAGATTATACAAGGAAGCTATGTTGTTTGTGCATCCTGATAAATTTTCGATGGAAGAAAACGAACAGGAAAAAGCAAATGAAATAACAACCAAGCTTATTGAAATATATAGATTAGGAACTTTTGAAGAGCTGCAAAATTATCATGCACATATTTTTAGCGGAAATACAGTTGTAAAACTAAAAGAAATACCTTCAAAAATACAAGTAAGAGCAGATAATGAGTATTTGAAACAGGAAATAGAACGATTGAAAATTCAATTAAAAACATTGCTAGAAAAATATACTTATAAAGTATTAACAACTTATAAAAAACCAATGTCATTTGTAGATGAACTTACCGCATATTATAATGATAGAATTTTCAAGTTAAAAAAGCGAACACGAACTAAATAATTATATATTCTTATATAGTTTTGGACAATCGATCTCTAAATTCCAAATAAAACAAGGGGGTTAAACCCCTTGATAGGATTTTAATACAAAATTACGATTCATAAAAGGTATTATTCTTTTTTATAATACATAACTAAACTAGCTTTAGCTAAAGTATTATTCCATAAATAATAACCAATAACAGCTGGGTTTGTATTTTTATTAAGACCAAGGTTTTCTGTTTTTAAAGCGTGAATAGTAATAATATATTGATGTAATCCATGTCCTTTAGGCGGACAAGGACCACCATATCCGTTTGTTCCATAATCTGTGATACTTTGAATTGCACCATTTGGGGCAGTACTCAAACTAATATTACCAGCACCTGCTACTATTTCATCTACATTTTTAGGAATATCAAATACGATCCAATGCCACCATCCACTTCCAGTAGGAGCATCGGGGTCATACATTGTTATTGCAAAACTTTTGGTTTCTTTCGGAGCGTTTTTCCAAGATAATTGAGGAGATTCATTTTTACCTGTACATCCAAAACCATTAAATTCTTCCTTAATAGTAGCTTGCCCGCCAATGGAATTACTAGATAAAGTAAACGTTTTTTGAGCAAATAAAGAACTAGATATTAGTAAGAATACTCCTATAATAAAATTAAGATTTTTCATAATATTTGTGTTTTAATGAGAACACAAATTTATAGTAGCTTGTTAAGGTAAAGGTATTTGGTTTAGTTCAAAAAGTGTTGGTAAAAGTTCAGTTTTATTGAAACTGTTTAGGAGTAACTCCAAATTTTGATTTAAAGGCTTGTATAAAACTAGACAGGTTTTCATACCCAATTTCCTCAAATATTTCTGTAGGTCTTTTTAGTTTGTTTTTTAATAAAAAAGCAGCATGCTCTAATCTTTTATCCTGAAACCATTTGCTAGGTGAACTTTTATAGTGTTTTTCGAATTCACGTTTAAATGTAGAGACACTCATGTTTGATAAAAAAGCTAACTCTTTTATGGTTAGTTTATTGAGCTTGTTGGTTTCTATAATTGTATTAAAATGTTGTAATTGATTGTCGATAATAGTAACTAAAGAATACATAAAATCAATGCCTTTAAATTCTTTTAAATACATCATTAATTCTTCAAATTTTAGAGCTAATAATTCAGTTTGAATTTTGGAATGAAGCTTACTAATTTCAACAAGACTAATAACAAAAGTTTTTATAAAATCATCATATTTAAAGGAGTAGATTGAAGGTTGATCGTGTTTTTCTATAATCTGAGTAGTATGCTTTTTAATAAATTCTAAAACAGCTTCATTTGAAAAGAAAAAAAGAATACTTCTATAATTTTCTAAACTATTTGGAGGAAGTTTTTCTGTCATTAAACAGTGCCCTTTTTTCATTAATAGAAAATTTGAGTTTTCAATGGCAATAGATGTTTTATCAGAAAAAACTTCTTTACTTCCTTCTAAAAGAAAACTAAATGTATTTTGATGTAAAGAAACCATTTGTTTATGGCATTCTTCAGAAGTTTTATAATCAAAAACATTAAAATGACTCTGTTTCTTAATGTTTAAATCATGAGGGAAATTAACTATTTTCATATGTAATGGTTAAATATATAGATTATTTAACAACCTCTTTTAAATACAACTCAATTTTACTCATTGCTTTTGTTTGTTTAGGAGCATTATATTGAGACCAAAATTTAGTGTTATATTCTTTCGCTTGATTTTCTAAGCTATTATTAATGTTCATGTTTTTTATAAAAGGATAATTTTTTACATCTTTAGTAATCAATTTGTTAATGAAGAGTTCTTTTTTGGGTTTTTTTGTAAATAATAATTTTTTAGGATTTTTCACATCATAAATTTCCCATGTGTCTTCTTCTTTTTGATATTTTAAATACATTTTATTATTTAGTTCTTGATATTCGAAAACTACATTATAATGTATTTGTTCTGCTCCATTAGAGAATCTTCTTTTCCAAGATTTTCCTTTATGAGAGTTTCTTGTTAATTCTATTTTAATAAAAGCAAACGATTCAGTATCTATAAACAAGGTTGCTTTTTGAAAAGGTTTATCAATTGCTGTTATTTTATATACATACTTATTATTATATAATAAAATATCTTCAATTTGATATTTCCATCCTCTTTTCGCTTTTATAGGGCCATAATCA
>CALISK010000111.1 GCA_938041625.1 uncultured Tenacibaculum sp.
TTCAGGAAAAGTATATAAATCTTCATGATCATAGATAAAACCATATTTTTTAGGATTAGACATGATCTCTTTTAAAGCTAATATTCGAAAAACATATCTACCAGTTTCAGGATTCAATAATAAATCATAATAGCTAGACACTTTTTGTTCACGTAAACGTTGAGATATTCTTCCGCTACCAGCATTGTAGGCAGCAGCAGCTAAAGTCCAACTTTTAAATTTTGCTTTAGCTCTTTTCAAATAATCAGCAGCAACCTTAGTAGATAGCTTTAAGTTATAACGTTCGTCTACATTTTTATTTACTTCTAAACCATATTCTCTACCTGTTTTAGGCATAAAATGCCAATAACCTGCAGCTCCTTTATATGATGGAACCTGTATTAATGCACTTTCAGCGACACACAAGTATTTAAAATCATCAGGTAAATTATATTCCTGTAGTAAAGGTTCTATTAGAGGAAAAAACTTATTGGCTCTTTTCATAAGTAGTAAGCCATTAGACTGCCAATAGGTATTTACTAATAATTCTCTATCTAAACGTTCACGAACATCGGCTTTACTAAGCGGTACTTTTTCTCCAGCAAATTCAATGTAATCTGGTAGTTTAACAGCTTTAACCTCGTAAGTTTTACTAACATTTTTAGTTACAATACTAGTGTCTTTTTTTATTTGAATGTTATTTTTGACAATATTTTTTTCCGGTTTTGCTAAATTAAGAAGCAAAAAGCCAAAAATTAAAAGACTTACTATGATTAGTGTACGTAAAAAAAATGGTTTCATATACTTTTTGTGTTGAATTTAATAATTACAATGTTGTTCTAGAATTTTTGAAATAGTTTTAGCTTTATTTAATATCATGATATGCGTACCATTTTCTATTTCTATAGATTCTTTTATATTTTTAATAGGAAAAATCTCATCTTTATTTCCATGTATATGAATTAGACCTTCTAATTCATAATCTTGACTCCAATTTAATAAATTATGTATTGCCCATTGAAGATAATTTGCATCTCTAACAGATAAATACATTTTATATAATTCAGCTCTCTTCTTTAAATAGTCTCCCCAAAAAAGATGTTCATAATCTTCTAAGTTTTGAACAACTTTGGTTGGAAACAATTTATAGGCTTTAGTTTTTTTAGCAAGTTTTAAACGATTTGGTAATTCATTATTACTTTTTATACTTGAAATGATAATAACTTTTTTACTATTAATTACTTTACTCATTTCTTGTGCCATAATACCACCAAAAGAAACACCAATTAATATGCCATTTTTATGCTCAATGCTTTCACACATTCTTTTTGCATAACTTTCTATAGATTCGTTTATAGAAAGCGGTAGTATCCAATCTAAAAAATGAAGCTCATAAAGATCTTCAGGTAAAATTAGATGCTCAAATATTTTTGTATTGGCAGCTAAACCTGGTACAAAATACAAGTGCGTTTTCTCTTTCATGCTTTTTGCTATTTATTCAAATAATTTTTTGTCTAAAAGTATTCCTTCTAAATATTCATGAATATCCATTAAAGACTCAGGTACATCATCATTCCATAAACGAATATGAACTTGTTTTCCTTTTAAAACGATATAAGTACTTCCCAAATCCATAACTTTAGGGTTGTCATACGTTTCTTTAAATGAAGAAGTATCATTAGATTTTAATTTCTCATTTAAAGTTTTAAGTTCTTCATCAGTTAATTTAAATTCTTTAACTCCTTTTTCAGTAACATATTGTTTTCCTTCAAATGTAACATTCCCTTTCTTATCAATAACTACATCGTATACAGGGCAATCTCCCATACAACTTGTTTTTTGAATAGAAATAAGTGTACTTTTTTCTTTTTCAATTAATTTATCTGCGGCTTCTTTTGAATTGCTTACAATAGATTTAAATGGCCCAGAAGTTTTAAAACGATCGATCCAAAAATCTTTTTTTCCTTTAGGAACTTCTATTAAAGCTATTTTAGAAGTAGCTTCATCTAAGATCATTTCTTTCCATTTTAAACCACTATTTGTAATCATAGCTTTAGCAGTTTCAGTTGCTTTAGGGTTTTTTAAAACGACTAATAGTAAGTTTTCTGCTTCTTCTACTTTTGGTTTTACGATTTCTTTAGTTTTTTTGGGAGGAGTAGTATTTTTAGTTTCTTCGTTCTTTGTTTCTATTTTATCTTTAGGAGCGCCACAACTTAACGCTAATAAAAAAAGAGAGATACATAATGTTTTCATTGTATAATTTTTCAAAGTTAATTCGATTTTTAATCTTAATATTAAATATAATAAATGAAATTATATATTTAGTTACTAAATATAGGAGTTACAATTTAATTAACAACGATATTATTTTCAAAGTTAAAGCGAACTAATCCATCTTCATCAATATTAGTAAGCTTTACTTTATGTAATGTGTTTACCAATGAAGGATTCCAAGGGGTTTTTACTTTTACATAATTTTCTGTGAATCCATGAATGTAACCTTCTTTATTTTCACTTTCAAATAAAACAGAAGATGTGTTTGTTAGCTGACTTTCATAAAAAGCTCTACGTTTTTTTACTGATAATCCACGTAACATTTTGCTACGCTTTGTTCTAACATTTTTAGGAACCACTCCTTCCATAAGAACAGCTTCAGTATTTGCTCTTTCAGAATATGTAAACACATGTAAATAAGAAATATCTAATTCAGATAAATAATTATAGGTTTCTAAAAATAATTCATCTGTTTCACCAGGAAAACCAACAATAACATCAACACCTATACAAGCATTTGGCATTACTTCTTTTATTCTTTGAACTCTATTTGTATATGTTTGACGTAAATAACGACGTTTCATCTTTTTTAATAGCACATCGCTACCAGATTGAAGCGGAATGTGAAAATGAGGAACAAATGTTTCAGAATTAGCAACAAAATTAATCGTTTCATCTTTTAGTAAGTTTGGTTCTATAGAAGATATACGTAAACGATGAATACCGTCTACTTTATCCAATTCCTTAACCAATTCTAAAAAAGTATGTTCATGTTTCTTATTTCCAAATTCACCTTTACCATAATCACCAATATTAACTCCTGTTAATACAATTTCTTTAATTCCTTTTTTAGAAATTTCTGAGGCATTTTTTAAAACGTTTTCTAAAGTATCACTTCTAGATATTCCCCTTGCTAAAGGAATAGTACAGTAGGTACATTTATAATCGCAACCATCTTGTACTTTTAAAAAAGCACGAGTTCTGTCTCCTATAGAGTATGAGCCAACATAAAAATCAGCATCTTCAATTTCACAAGAATGTACTTCTCCAGTAGTATTCTTAGCTAAATCATTAATATAACTAGTTACATTAAATTTTTCAGTAGCACCTAAAACTAAATCAACACCGTCTATAGCAGCCAATTCTTCCGGTTTTAATTGAGCATAACATCCAACAGCAATTAAAAAAGCTTCTTCATTTTGTTTTAAAGCAGATTTCACAATTGTTTTAAAACGTTTATCAGCATTTTCAGTAACAGAGCAAGTGTTTATAACATATATATCTGCTTTTTCTTCAAATTCAACTCTATTAAAACCTTCGTTTACAAAATTACGAGCAATTGTTGAAGTTTCAGAGAAATTAAGCTTACAACCTAAGGTGTAAAAAGCTACTTTTTTTTCCGCATTCATTCTTGTACATTTAAGCAATTGCAAAAATACAATATTTATGAGTTTTGTTTCTAACAATTTTAGCTTTCATACGAAACGCCTTTTTATTAGAAAACTAGAAATATCAGATGCTAGTGAATTATATAAATTAGAAAGTAAAAAAGAGGTTGTACAGTATGTAACAGGAAAGGTGTTAAGTTATAAAGAAACGGAAGAAAAGTTAAAAATGTGGTTAGAAACATTTGATTATGAAAATGGATTTGGCCCGCATGCAATTTTTTTAAAAGAAGAAAAAGAATTTATAGGTATTTGTGGAATTCTAGAAAATGATGAGATAGGGTATCGATTTTTGCCTAATTATTGGAAAAAAGGATTTGGAACAGAGATTTTAGATTGGCTTATCTTATACGCTAAAAACTTAGGTTTAGAAAAGTTAATAGCAGAAGTAGTAAAAGAAAATAAAGGATCTTTAAGACTACTAGAGAAATATGGGTTTGATATTATAAAAGAGCAGAATTGTAAAAATACAGGGCAACCAGAATTCGTTATGAAATTAGAATTAAAATAAGAAGAATGAAATTATGATTTTTGAAACAGAAAGATTAGAAGTAAGAAAACTTAGAGTAACAGACATTCATCCGTTTTTTGAGTTAGAGAGTAATCCTGAAGTATTACAATATGCAACAGGAGAAGTAAAAACATTACAAGAATGCGAAAAAGAATTAGAAGATCTTATAAATAAATATGAGAAAGAAAATAATGATTTTTGGATATATGCTATTGTTCGTAAATCGGATAGAGAGTTTATAGGTACTTTAGCACTTGTTAAAGATGAAGATACAAATGATGAAATAGGATATCGATTTATTCAACGATTTTGGGGCAAAGGGTATGCAACAGAAATATGTAAAGAATTAATTATTTACTGTAAATCTATAGGAATGAAAAAAATAATAGGATGTGTAGTAAATGAAAATATTGCTTCTGCCAAAATTTTAGAAAAATTCAGTTTTGTAAAAACAAAAACATTTGTTAGTAAGGATATAGGATTACCTGAAACAAAATATGAACTGAATTTGGAATAAAAAAAACTATTTTACAAATTGTATAATTCTTTTTAAAACAACTGTTATAAATCTGTAGCATTCCAAATAGGAATACTTAAAAAAGAAGCTATTGTTTTAGATTTTTTTAGAATTGCATCTTTATTGTTATGAGAAAATAAATTAATGCGATTATGATCGTTAAAAACTAAATTGAGTTCAAAAATTATAATCTTTCTTCGATTTCCTTTTGATGAGCTTGTAGTCGTATATTTTAAAATCTGAATAGCGTAAATACTTTTAAGAGGGAGATTACTATATTTTTTTAATTTTAAAATTGAAGCTCTTGTAAAGCGATTTGTTCTTTTGTCAAAAACAATTACTTTTAATATATAAGGAAAAATTAGACTGATAAATATTAGAAAGATACCAAAAAAGAATTGAGAATACATTAAAAGCGGAATGTTCTTAATTGCTTCATAAGTAATATAAATTCCAGCAATTAAAAAAGGAACAAAAAAAATAAAATTAATAAAAGATGGGTAAAAAGATAATTTTCCAGAGAAAGACTTTTTTAAGTGATGACTATTAAAACTTGACCACCCTTTTTTTATAGGATGCCAATCTATTTTAAAAACAAAATCGTCATTAAATTGATTTAACTGCTCATTAAAAAAACTTAGTTTCTGAATTTTATCATTAAAAAAGTTTTCTTGCATAAAGATTTTTAAAAAGGAATTATATTTTTGCTAAATTACATTTTTCATTTTTGTAGTAATGGACATTATTTTTTATTTATTTAAGAGACTTTTATTGGTCTTAGTTTTTGCTTTCCTTTTTTCTTGTCAAGAAAAAGAAAAAAAGTATAAGGATCATGAAGTTTTTAGATACAATGAACATTCTAATATAACCTCATTAGATCCTGCATTTACAAAAGATCAACGAAATATATGGGCGGTTAATCAGCTTTTTAGTGGATTAGTTCAGTTAGACGATAGTTTGCATGTTCAGCCAGATATCGCTAAAAAATGGCATATTTCTGAAGATGGAAAAACATACGAATTTACATTAAGACAACAGGTGTTTTTTCATAAACATAAACTGTTTGGTAAAGATTCAACCAGAGCCGTTGTAGCAAAAGATTTTGAATATTCGTTTAGTAGACTATTAGACAAAAAAATAGCTTCTCCTGGTAGTTGGGTATTACAAAATGTCGCTAGTTTTGAAGCTGAAAACGATTCTATATTTTCAATTCGTTTAAAGCAGCCTTTTCCTCCTTTTTTAGGATTACTTACGATGAAGTATTGTTCGGTACTTCCTGAAGAAGCAATAACTTATTTTGGGAAAAAATTCAGAGAAAACCCAATTGGAACTGGACCTTTTAAATTTAAGCTATGGGTAGAGAATACCAAATTGGTATTAAGAAAAAATGAATTGTATTTTGAAAAAGATAAAAAAGGAAAAAGCTTGCCTTATTTAGAAGCGGTAGCGATTACTTTTTTACCAGATAAACAAAGTGAATTCTTGCAATTTATACAAGGTAATTTAGATTTTATGAAAGGTTTAGATGCTTCTTATAAAGATGAGATTTTATCTTTTGAAGGAGATTTACAAACGAAGTATAAAAATAAGATAAATATGAAAGTAGGATCTTATTTAAATACAGAGTACCTAGGTTTTTATTTAGATACTTTAGAGAAGAACCCGATACAATCAAAATTAATTCGTCAAGCAATAAACTATGGCTTTGATCGAATAAAAATGATGCGTTTTTTGCGTAATGGAATTGGAAGCGCAGCTCTTCATGGTTTTATACCTAAAGGATTACCTTCTTTTAATTCTCAAAAAGGATATGAATTTAACCCTTCTAAGGCAAGAAGTTTAATAAATCAATATAAAAAAGAAACAAATGACATGAACCCAGAGGTTACAATTACAACTAATGGTAATTATTTAGATTTATGTGAGTTTATTCAAAAAGAACTTCAAAAAATAGGATTAAAAACAAAAGTAGATGTTACACTTCCTTCCACACTTCGACAAGGTAAAGCAAATGGGAAATTACCGATATTCAGAGCTAGTTGGATTGCAGACTATCCAGATGCACAAAATTATCTTTCTTTATTTTACAGTAAAAACTTTACTCCTAATGGTCCTAATTACACACATTTTAGTAATGTTTCTTTCGACTTATTATATGATAAAGCAATAAAGGAGGTAGATAATAATGAGAGATATAAATTGTATCAAAAAATGGATAGTATATTAATAACAGAAGCCCCGGTAATACCATTATATTATGATGAGGTTATTCGTTTTACCCAAAAAAATGTTTACAATTTAGGAATTAACCCAATTGATCTTTTGGTTTTAAAGACAGTAAAGAAGCTTAAAAAAGAAATGTTGTGATTGGTGTTTTTTTGCTTAATTTTTGTTAAAAAAATTAATTCAATTTAATTTTTTAACTTAATTTTTGTTTTATTTCAAATAAATTGTGTTAAAATCAAACATTTTATGTGTATGCGTTAATATTTAACAATTATTATTGTTAAGTGATTGATTTTGGTAATTTTAAGGTAATTAACCCTATCAAAATCAATAATTATGAAAAAACACTACTTAATTGTTGTGCTGTTCTTAGCACTTCAAATTAGTTTTGCGCAA
>CALISK010000112.1 GCA_938041625.1 uncultured Tenacibaculum sp.
CCATTTAAGAACTAGAAAAACACACCGATATCTAGGAGTATCTATAGGAATTCAATTTTTGTTTTGGACTATTGGAGGTTTGTATTTTAGTTGGAATAACATGAAAGATGTTCATGGAAAAACATTGTTAGATAAAACAGAGCATACATTTGCTTTTCGTTATAATGAACCTGTTGTAACGTTATTGAATACGATTTCATTTCCAATAAAAAAAATAGAAGGGGTTATTGTTAATAAAGATAGCTTATTACGAGTACATACTACGGAAGGAACAAAATTACTGAGACTAAATAAAAATGAATATAAAGTTAAAAATCAATTAACAGAAGCGAGTGTTATAGCATTTGTGAAAAGTAGATTAAAAATACCTATCTCAATTAGAAAAGTGGAGTATTTAACTAAAAAAGATATTTCTAAAACGCACGAATATAGAGAAAAACCATTACCTGTATTTGCAATTCATTTAGAGCATCAAACAAATACTAAAGTATATGTGCACCCTAAGTTAGCTAAAATAACTTCAGTAAGAAATGATAATTGGAGGCGATTTGATTTTTTATGGATGTTACATGTAATGGATTTTGAAACTAGAGATCATATTACGAATTGGATATTAAGAATTTTTTCAGTTTTAGGTTTGCTTACTATTTTTTCTGGATTTTATTTGTATTATTTGAGTTCTCCTACAGTTAGAAAAGTAAAAAGAAAGATTAAAGGAAGTGCTTAGTACTTATTATTTTAAAAATCACTTTAAAAGGTTGGTTATTTGTGTTTTAATTTATGTAGATTTAAAGATTAATTAACCATAAAATTTATAATTATGAAACATTTTTTAAACCTTAGAGACGTAAAAAAATTAGAGAAAAAAGAACAACAAAGTATTAATGGAGGCCTAATAACTAGCTGTCCTAGTGAAGGAGGTTATTGTACTATAGGTATGGCTGTTACTTGTATTACTGCTGTGGAACTTAGATGTATAAATGGTAGATGGACGAGTAATTTTATCTAGAGTTAAAAAAGTATTCTTTTAGAGAAGTTCGCTTTAGCGAGCTTTTTTATTTTATGGTATAGTTAAGTATTTTATAAATAGACATCTTTAGTTTTGTCACGTTTTTTAGGTAACGTATTATTCGTTTTAAAAAGAGAAAAAGAAAAGAAGTAACTAAACTTTTAGTATTTTACGCTGAAATTAAAGAGAACAGTGGTTCTAAATCCATAATTATAATAATACAATCGTTTATTTGAATATTTGTAAAACAACAGTACATAATGCAGAATTCTATACTTCTATTTATGATATTTCTGAAGAAGTGTGGGGTAGTTTAGGGTGTGCAAACAACAGATATTTTAGTCCACAATATTTATCAGCAATTGCAAATAATCATTCAGATATAGATTTTTGGTATGTTGTTTTATTTGATGATTATAAAAATCCGATTGCTTTTTCAACAATACAGATTGTAGATTTTTATTTAGACAGTGTTCAAAATGAATTACAAAGTTTTGTTGAAAAAGTAAAAAAAGTAGGAAGAAAATTAAATCTACTATCACCTCAAAAACCATTTAAAATTTTAACCTGCGGTAATACTTTTGTAAGTGGAGAGCATGGTATTTATATAAAAGATAATCAAGATAAACAAAAAGCAATACAAGAACTTGCTAAATCTGTAGTTCATTTTGTGAATTCTGAAAAAAAGTTGACTTATAAGATAAGTGCTTTCATGTTAAAAGACTTTGTAAAAGAGTCTCTTTTTATATCAGATGAATTGTTAGAATACAATTACCACTCGTTTAATGTAGAGCCTAATATGTTGATGAAAATTAATGAAGATTGGTTAACATTTAATGATTATTTGGCTGCAATGAAAACAAAATTCAGAGTAAAAGCTAAAAAAGCAATGGAATTGAGTTTTCCATTGGAAGAAATTATAATTACAGAGAAGAATATAGATCAATATCTTCCAGAAATGGAAAAACTATATAAAAATGTATCCTCTAAAGCTGGGTTTAATTTAGGGTCATTTAATTTATCATCTTACAAAACATTAAAAGAAAACTTAGGAACAAACTATGTTATTAAAGGGTATTTGTTAAATAATAATTTAGTCGGCTTTTTATCTGCGATTATTAATAATGATAATTTAGATGCTCATTTTGTTGGAATAGATTATAAATACAATAGAGAATATGCTGTTTATCAACGAATGCTATATGATTATATTAAAACAGCAATTAAAGAAAAGTGTACTCAAATTAATTTTGGTAGAACGGCAAGTGAAATAAAGAGCTCAGTAGGAGCTGAACCTCAAGACTTAACCATTTATCTACGTCATAAAAACAGTTTACCTAATAAAATTTTACGTTTTTTTATTACTAGAATTCAACCGACAAAGTTCAACCAAAAATATCCTTTTAAAATAAAAACCCTTGTTGCTAAAACCTAAAAAGAGTACTTTTATGACGTAAAAGAAACCGTATGAAAGATACACAAGAGCTTTTAAAAATATTAATATTAGAAGACAAAGGAGCTAATAATTTTAGTGGCGTAAGTAAAGATATTGGAAGCCCAAATGTTTTTGGCGGACAAGTATTGGCGCAATCATTAAATGCAGCATATAGAACAATAAAATCAAATCGAATTTTACATTCATTACATTCTTATTTTTTAGAAGCAGGAAACTTAGAGTTACCTATAAATTACCATGTACAAGAAGCAAGAGATGGAGGTAGTTTTTCTACAAGAAGAGTAACAGCAAGTCAAGAAGGCAAAACAATTTTTATTTTAGCGTGTTCTTTTCATAAAAAAGAAGAAGGAATAGAGCATCAAATGCCTATTAAAAAGGAGATAAAACAACCTGAAGAGTTGTTGAGTTGGACTGATATGTTAGATCAGTTTGGAGATTTTTTACCTAAAAAGATGAAAGCCTTTTTAAGTATAGAAAGACCTATAGAATTTAAACCTGTTCAGGTGCCAAATCCTTTAGAAAGGAAAGATTTGCCGCCAGTTGTAGATGTATGGTTTAAATTAAAAGGAGATTCAAAAGAATTAGATTTACAAACTAAACAACAAATACTTACCTATATTTCAGATTATAATATTTTAACAGCTTGTTTAAACCCCAATGCAAGTATTGCTAATTTTGGTAATACACAAATGGCGAGTTTAGATCATTCGATGTGGTTTTATCGTGATTTTGATTTTAATGATTGGTTGCTGTTTTCAATAGAGAGCCCAAGTACTTCTGGTGCGCGTGGTTTTGCTTGTGGTAACATATTTACAAAAGATGGTAAGTTAGTAGCTTCGGTAGCTCAAGAAGGATTAATGAGATTAAAGAGAAAAAATAATTAAAAAAATATTTGAATGAACCCATTTTATTATGTTTTATCTGTAAACGGATTGCTATTCGTTTTTAGTGTTGTTTTTTATTTTTTTCCACCTAAAAAAATAAACTCAATTTACGGGTATCGTACCAACAGAACTATGGAAAATGAAGGGATTTGGAAACACGCCAATTCGTTTTTTAATAAACAATTTTTATTGTATGCAGGGATTTCATTTGTAGCAGCTATGGTATTTGCATATTTAAAACCAGATTTAAGCTGGGAGCCAATGGTGTTTTTATTGTTAGCTTTAGCAGTAAGTGTTATAAAAACCGAACAAGAATTAAATAAACATTTTGATAAAGAAGGGAAGAAGATAAAATAGGAATGGTTTTTCTTAGAAGTTTAATAATAAGTGGAGTTGTACATGGCGTGCTGTTTTTTCTAGTACTTATATTAAATAAGAAATATAAAAACACTTCTAATTATTATATAGCTTTGGTTGTACTGTTTTTGTCGCTTAATAATTTATATTATTGGTTGATAAATTCATACGAAGAAAATCTATTATTTTTAGAAAATTTATATGCTCCTTGGGCTTTATTAATACTTCCTTGTTTTTATTTATTTGTACAATCTTTTTTGAATAAAAAGTTAGAGAAAAAATATCTTTTCATCCCTTTTTATTTTTTTTTGATAGGACATAGTATTGTTCTTTTAGATAGCTTTTTTTTGGGGAAGGTTATTTCTGAAAAAACTAAGGATATATTCTTTTCTTTAGAAGAATACATAATCGTTTTCTTTAGTATTTATATTGTAATTAAAACTAAAGTAATTATTCATAATTATGAAAGAAACTCTAAAGAAAAACTTAAAAAGAATATAACCTGGTTACAAAGGTTGCTGGTTATTGGGGTTTGTTTTTTTCTGTTTTTATTGTTGATATCATTACTTACACTTATAATTGATCCTGTTTTATTAGAATACGCAAGATATTTTTTATGGATAGGTTTAACTTTTTTAATTTATTTAGTAGCTTATTTAAGTGTTTATCACAATATCATATATAAACAGCGAAATATAATTCGTAAAACGATTAAAAAAGAGACTTCAAAAAAAGAAGATCATCTCGTCGAGGATATAAAAAATAGCATTAAAGTAGAAAAATGGTATTTAGAAAAAGATATAAGTCTGTCATTACTATCCAAAAAATTCAATTTAAGCGAAAGTTATATTTCTCACGTGTTTAACCAGGAGAGTACTTCTAACTTCATGACTTTTGTTAATGAACTTAGAATAGAGGAAGCAAAAAAAATGCTACTGAATAAAGAATTTAGTAATTATACAATTGTTGCAGTAGGTTTAGAATCTGGTTTTAACTCTAAATCTGCATTTTATAAAGCTTTTAAAAAAGAAACAATGATGACTCCTTCAGA
Source organism: uncultured Tenacibaculum sp. (assembly GCA_938041625.1). Taxonomy (GTDB): domain Bacteria; phylum Bacteroidota; class Bacteroidia; order Flavobacteriales; family Flavobacteriaceae; genus Polaribacter. Next base: position 4,758 of record CALISK010000112.1, read on the forward strand.
GTTTAAAAAGAAAAATTTGTCCTAATTCTTTTGAAACTAAAGAAACGAGACATCGTTAGTTATAACAAATGCTAGTTTTGTTTAGATAAATTAAAAAATTATGAAGAAAATTAGAAAAAGTATTACAGTTTATAAAATTAAATTGATAACCATTTTAAGTGTTTTTATTTTTCATAGCTGTATTTTTTCTCAAAAAGAAGAAATAAGTATAAATAAGACACCTTACAGTAAAGTAGAGCTTAGAATACTTCAAGATTTAAATAAAATCACAAAAACAGAAAAACCTAGAAATTATAAAAATATAGCTACACTAAATAAGGTTGCAAATTATATTAAAAAGGAACTTAGTAAAGTATGTGATACTGTTAGTTTTCAATCTTATAAAGTTAAAAATAATACGTATAAAAATGTAATCGCATCTATAGGAACTCAGCACGAGGAACGAATAGTTATAGGAGCACATTATGATGTTTTCGGAAATTCAGACGGAGCAGATGATAATGCTTCTGGTGTAGCAGGGCTGTTAGAGTTGGCACGATTATTATCTGAAAACAAAGAATTAAAATATAGAATAGATTTTGTTGCTTTTACACTAGAGGAACCTCCGTTTTTTCGAACTGAAAGTATGGGGAGTTTTATACATGCTAAAAGTTTGTTTGATAAAAATGCGCCTGTAAAAGGAATGATTTGTTTAGAAATGATAGGCTATTATAGTACCAAAGAAAATTCTCAAGATTATCCAATAAAAGAGATGAAATATATTTATGGTACTAAAGGTGATTTTGTAACGATAGTTCAAGAGGAAAAAGTAAAACATTTTAGTAATCAAATTACAGAATCGATGAAATCACAGAAAAGAATAAAAGCAGTGTCATTTAAAGGTTCTTCATCTGTGCAAGGAGTTGATTTTTCGGATCATCTAAATTATTGGAAGTTTAATTATGATGCAATTATGGTAACAAATACCGCTTTTTTTAGAAATAAAAATTACCATACTTCTAAAGATAAATTAGAAACTCTAGATATAAGAAAAATGAATTTAGTAATTGAACAATTGTATGAATCTATAATGAAATTAGATTGAATATTATTATATGGGATTAGATATTACACATATGAAGCTTTCATTAATTAAAACAGATACAACAGAGATGTATCTTAAAGATGAAATAATGTTAGGGATGAAGGATGTAAATAATTTTCCTGATGATATTTATTCTGAAAAATTAGTGAATGGATTTTGGGAGTTTATAGCGATATTCAAAAATAATGAAGAATTAGAATTTGCTAAACCTGAATTAGAAAGGTTGAATGATGGTTACAGAAATTTTAAAATGATTGTGAGTAAAACTGATAATCAATTTAAAGAAAAAATTAATCATTTTGAGAAAGAACATAAGATTGAAAAAGTTAAGAAAACAAAAAGTCTTATTGAGGTGAATTTGAAAAATGGAAGTAAGATTTTATTTGAATCTTTATGCTATGAAGGAGAGTTGAATTGTAAAGTTGCTTATTTTCAAGAAGTAGGATATCAACGAAAAGGAATGGGAAACGGGTTTAGTAATTATTTTAAAAATGATAGTTTTTATAGTGAATTGAAAAATTTCGAAAAGTTGTTGGATTTCTATTCTCGAAATAATCACATGTATGAAGAGGGAAATATTAAAAACAATTTTATTAAGAATTATGTAAAAGGAGAAAGTTTGATGATGATATCATGGTAAGGAATACTATAGGTTGATTAGAACTATTTATATTCTTCTTTTAATAAAAGTATATCATCAATAATCTTTTTCATGTTGTCAAATTTAGTTCCGTCATAGATTCCTCGTATACGATTCTCTTTATCAATAAGCGTAAAATTCTCAGTATGAATAAAATCTTGCTTACCACCATCTCCATCTTCTAAAACTGCAAAATAGCTTTTACGAGCAAGCTCATAAATATGTTTTTTATTTCCTGTGGTAACATTCCATTTAGTGTCTATAATACCTTTACGTTTAGTATATGCTTTTAAAACAGGTACACTATCTGCTTCTGGAGTTACAGAATGCGATAAAAACATGATATCATCATCATTTTTAAAATAATCTTGTAATTCAAGCATATTATTAGACATAGGAATACAAATTCCTTTACAGCTAACAAAGAAGAAATCGGCAACGTAAATTTTACCTTCATATTCTTTTTCAGTAATTGTTTTTCCGTTCTGATTTGTCAATTCAAAACTGGCAATAGTATGATTTTTGGTAAACATTCGTATAGAATTATCTACCAATTTCGGATTTACATCTGCTGGATTGTAAATAGGTAGTTTATGCTCAACTCTAACTAAAAAATAATAAAAAGGGACAGCTATTAGCGTAAAAGCAATTAAAAAAAGAAAGGTGTATTTAGATTTTTTAAAAAACTGAATGTTCATTTTGTAGTAATTCTAATGCAAAAATACTGCTTAAAAAAGCGGTTTCCTAAAATCTTTGTTAAAAGGTGTGAAGTGATGGAAATGCTATTTTTTGGACTCTTGATAAAAGCGTACATTTGCTCAGTTTTTTAATCAAGATAGCATTACCATTTATGGAAATTTTAATAAAGGCAACCCAATTCATATTAAGTTTATCATTACTAATCGTTTTACATGAATTAGGACATTTTATACCAGCAAAATTATTTAAAACAAAAGTTGAAAAATTTTATTTGTTTTTTGATTACAAATTTTCATTATTCAAAAAGAAGATTGGAGATACTGTTTACGGTATTGGTTGGATTCCTTTAGGAGGATATGTGAAAATTGCGGGTATGATTGATGAAAGTATGGATACTGAGCAATTAAAGGAAGAGCCTAAGCCATGGGAATTTCGTTCTAAACCAGCTTGGCAGCGTTTAATAATTATGTTAGGTGGAGTTATTGTTAACTTTATTTTAGGATGGTTAATTTATGTTGGTGTTACTGCTTATTGGGGAGATACAAATGTAAATCCTGAAGGGATTAAAAACGGTTTTGCAGTAGCAGAATTTATGAAGCCCTATGGCTTTGAAACAGGAGATAAGATCTTAAAAATAAATGGAGAAAAACCAGTTGATGTTACAGATATTAATAAGTTTTTATTTTTAAGAGATGTAAAGAATATAGAGGTTGAACATATAAGTGGAAAAAAAGAGACATTGAGTGTTCCTGAAAATATAGGTTCTGTTTTATGGAAGAGTGGAGATATGAGACCTTTTCAAGAAAGAATTTTTGAACCAGTAATAGATACTGTTATTGCGAATAATCTTGCAAGTAAAGCAGGAATCTTAAAAGGAGATAAAATTATTGCTGTAAACGGTAATAAAGTAGGTTATTGGGAAGAGTTTATGAAGCTTACACAAGCATCTAAGGAAAAGTTAACTTTAATGATCGAAAGAGAGGGAGAAGACAAATGTAGAGAGTTTGTTATTTCTTTTAAAGATGCCAAAGAAAAAAAGATAGGAGTAGCACCAAAAACAACACAAGAAGTTTATGATAATGCAATAGAAACATATCATAAAGATTATTCTTTATCAGAATCTTTCTCTGAAGGATCTAGTAAGGCTTACTGGACTTTGAAAGACTATATAACTCAATTTAAATATGTGTTTACTAAAAAAGGAGCACAAAGTATTGGAGGTTTTATTTCTATAGGTAAAATATTTCCATCTACTTGGAGTTGGAAGGCTTTTTGGAACATAACAGCATTGTTATCAATTATGTTAGGTTTTATGAATTTATTACCAATACCAGCTTTAGATGGAGGCCATGTGGTATTCACCTTATGGGAAATGATCACAGGAAAAAAACCAGGAGATAAATTCCTAGAATATGCTCAATTAGTAGGTTTTGTTATTTTATTAGGATTGTTGCTTTTAGCTAACGGTAATGATATTGTAAAACTATTTAAATAATTAAGAGGTTGTTTTTACTTTAAAAGGTATTTTAAAAAGAGAAACCCAATAGTAATCTTTTCTACAATCTAAACAATTATATAATTTTAAAAAACGTAAATGTTTCATGTAATTGGTTCTTCTTTTTCTAATTCTATTAGATGAACCACAATGTGGACAAGTTTTCATAAATATCGAGGGTGTTAATTTAATTAAGTGAACCCAATTTATGAATAAAAAGAGAGAATGTTAAAAAAAACAAAAGGGGAAAATCCCCCTTTTTGTGTTTTGTAATAAATGATTTATTGTTAGAATTAGTTAAAATAAAACGAATTCTTATTTTTTAGTAGTAGCTTTTTTAAAAGCTTTATTTGTTTTTATAATGGCTTGTTCGTTTTTCCAATCAATCCATTTTTGCCCTTTAATTCTTCTCATGATGTTATCAAAAGTTCTCATCACAAATACATTATAAATAGCTTTTCCTAAGTTTTTAGGATTACGGGCAATAGCACGTAAGCTCATAGAAAAACCAGGAGTAATATAGCGCATATAATGCCAATAACCTTCAGGCATATATAAAACATTACCATGCTCAAGTTCAGCTACATGACCTTTTGCATTCTTTAAAGCAGGCCATTTTTCAAAATCAGGGTTGTTAAAATCAATATCCTCTCTTGTGATTAATGAGTGTGGAATTTTATAAAGGTGTTTGTTTTGCTTTTGATCAAATAAAATACATTCCTTTTTACCTTCAAAATGAAAATGAAAAATATTAGCTAGGTCAATATCATAATGCATAAAAGTATATGAATTCGTACCTCCAAAAAATAACATAGGTAAACCCTTCATTAGTTTTAAACCAAAGTCAGGAAATGTAAAATCTTTTTGTAAAATAGGAACTTCTTTAAGAACATTCCATAAAAAAATTCTAAATTTAGTAGGCTCTCTTTTTAACAAATCTACATACTCACTCATTTTCATTTTCGCATGAGGTTCGTTAAAACCATCCTTGTAATCTACAGGACGGTCATCATACAAAGGAACAACTTTATCCCCTGCTACCTCTTTCATGTATTGTAAAGACCATTTAGAATGGGCTGGCCAATCTTCTATAAATCGTTCTATAACCACAGGTTTTTGTGGTTTAAAATAATTTTTGATAAAGTCTTCCTTAGTAATTGTTTCAACTCTATCTATTTGTTGCAACTGTAATTTCATCCCTAAATTTTAGACAAATGCAAAGTTAAGAAAAGGTTAGGAAACCTTTCCTAAAAGAAATTGTTAAAATAAATTGAAGTATTTGAAATATCTATGACGATATTTTAACTTCCTTTGCTTCTTGCTTTTTTACTTCATTTCTTTCAATAGTATGTTCAGGTCTAGTCCACCTTGGCTTTTCTCCTAATGATTCGTACTGAGAATCTTTTGCTTCAACTGTTTGTGGTTGTACTTTTTTTGTAAACGGTTTTTGAGGGGTTAAACCTAATAATTTAAACATTTTCATGTCTTCATTTACATCCGGGTTAGGAGTTGTAAGTAATTTATCTCCTGCAAAAATAGAATTCGCACCAGCAAAGAAACACATTGCTTGCCCTTCTCTACTCATTTGTGTTCTTCCAGCAGATAAACGAACTTGAGTTTCTGGTAATACAATTCTAGTGGTTGCTACCATACGAATCATATCCCAAATTTCTACAGGCTTTTCGTCTTCTAAAGGAGTACCTTCTACAGCTACTAAAGCATTAATTGGAGTAGACTCTGGTTGCGGATTTAAAGTAGATAGCGCAACTAACATTCCTGCTCTATCTTCTGCACTTTCACCCATTCCAATAATTCCACCTGAACACACCGTTACATTCGTTTTACGAACATTATCAATAGTATCTAATCTATCTTGGTAACCACGAGTAGAAATTACTTCTTTATAATATTCTTCAGAGGAGTCTAAATTATGATTGTAAGCATATAAACCAGCTTCTGCTAATCGCTGTGCTTGATTTTCTGTAACCATACCTAAAGTACAGCAAACTTCCATATCTAATTTATTAATGGTTCTTACCATATCTAAAACTTGATCAAATTCAGGTCCATCTTTTACATTTCTCCATGCAGCTCCCATACAAACTCGAGAACTTCCACTTTCTCTAGCTCTTAGAGCTTGAGCTTTTACCTGATTAACAGTCATTAAGTCATTTCCTTCTACACCAGTATGATATCTAGCTGCTTGCGGGCAATACCCACAATCTTCAGAACATCCACCTGTTTTAATAGATAATAATGTAGAAACTTGAACAACATTTGGATCATGTTGTTTTCTATGAATTGTAGCAGCGTCATACAATAATTCCATCATTGGTTTATTGTATATCTCTAAAATTTCTTCTTTCGTCCAATTATGTCTTATCTCGCTCATTATAGTCGTTTGTTTGCGTTATCAAAAGTAGGAAAACTAAATTTAATTTTATATTATTTTGAAATTAAAACAGAAACAGCATTACCACCAAAACCGACAGCATTTACTAGTATCTTTTTAAGTGTTTTAGGTTTTGTTTGTTTTACAGCAAAAGGAACTTCTATAGCCTGTTGGTTGATTAACATTAACAAAGCTAATTCTAGGTTTAATAAACCAGATGCACCAAAAGTATGTCCAATTTTCCATTTATTAGTGGTTAAAAAAGGAGTCTTTTGTTCAAAAACAGCTTTTATAGCATTTACTTCAGAGGTGTCACCTTTTATAGTTCCTGGTGCATGCATAACAATAGCGTCTACTTCATTAAGAGCTATGTTTTTACATGCCATTGACATAGATTTCTGAAAACATTCAGCATTTGCTGTAACAGAAGTATTATGTTTTAAAATTTCAGTAGCATAACCAATCCCTTCTATTTTGGCAATTGTTTTTTCAGAAATACCTTCTTCTAAACACACAACAGCTGCTCCTTCACCTAACACCATAGTGTTTTTAGTTTTAGTAAAATCAAAAGCTTTACAAGGAAATTCATCTGTTTCTTTAGAGTATACTTTTAAAGCTTGCATTTGAGCTAAAGTAAAATCAGTTAAAGGAGCTTCGCTTCCTCCAACTAAAAATTTGTCACAAAACCCTGCCTGTATCCAAGCAACACCGTTTAATAAAGAATGTAATGCCGTAGAACAGGTAATGGAATGTGAAATTTCTGGACCATTACTTTGTAAGTCATGAGCAATCCAAGAGGATATATTACCCAATGTTGTGGTTGGTGAACTTAAAGTAGAAGAGTTACCCGTTTCTAAAAATTCTTTATGATATTTTTCAAATAGAGAAGTAGCTCCTCTAGAAGAACCGATATTTATTCCAAAATTATCGTTTGGTTGCCATTTTGCTTTTTTTGTTGCCTCTCTAGCACAATAAATAGCAAAAATAACAGTGTTATCTAGGTTTTTATATTTGTTATCGGAATTTCGTATTTCGTTAAGTATTTGCAAATCTTCTTCTGGTAAAGAAGCCGTCCATGAAGAAAAAGTGGCAAAGTCTTGTTGTTTAATCCGATGATTTGCATCTGTATAACTGTTCCAAATTTTTTCATAGGTACTACCCAATGGAGAAATAGAAGCAAAAGATGTTATTGATATTGGTTTCAATCTTCAAAAAATTTTAAGCAAAATTAAAACTAAATATTATAGGAAGAAGTAATTATTTTTAAAAGATAAAAAAAGCTAAATATTGCTTGTTACTGTAATACAATTTTAAAATAATGATTTCTTATAAAATTAGATTATCTTTTCGAGTGAAATTATTTGAAATAGAATATTAGAAAACAGCAACTACACACTTGTGTGGTTGCTGTTTTTCTTTTTTTTAAATAAAATTAATATGCGTTTTCTAAAATACGTTCTGTGATATCTAATGTTAAATCACCGGTTTCAGATAATGCTGTCATACCATGTGACTCTAATTGATGTATGATATCTTTTAATTCTTCTTTTTTAATAGGGTAATCGCTAATTTTTGTAGCAATACCTAAGCTATTAAAAAAAACTTCTGTTTTTACAATAGCGGCTTCTATTATTTCCTCATTACTTCCTTCTGTAATATTCCAAACACGATTTGCATATTGTAATAATTTCCCTTCTTTTTTCCCTTTTCTTTCTCTCAATAAAGAAGGTAATACTATTGCTAAAGTTTTTGCATGGTCGATATTAAATTTAGCGGTAATCTCATGTCCTATCATGTGTGTACTCCAATCTTGTGGAACTCCAGCACCTATAAGTCCATTTAATGCCATAGTTGCACACCACATAAAATTAGCTCTATAATTATAATCTTCAGGATTTTCTATAGTTTTTATTCCTATCTCTATTAATGTTTGTAATATTCCTTCTGCGGTACGGTCTTGAAATCTTGCATCTATAGGATATGTTAAATATTGCTCTAATACATGTATATAGGTGTCTACAATACCATTGGCTACTTGAGTTTTAGGTAAGGTAAATGTTAATGTAGGATCTAAAAAAGAGAACTTAGGGTAAATTAAAGGTGAGAAAAAACCATGTTTACCAGATTCATGACTAATTACTGAAAATGCATTCATTTCTGAACCTGTAGCTGGTAATGTTAATATTGTTCCAAAAGCAACTGCATCAGTTACTGGTGCAGGTGAAAAACCATTTTTAATTAAAGAAGTATAGTCATTTCCTTTGTATTTAGCAGCAATAGAAATATATTTAGTAGCATCTATAACAGAGCCACCACCAACAGCAAGAATAAAATCAATATTATTTTCTTTAATAATATCTACAGCCTTAAGACATGTGTTTAATTGTGGATTTGCTTCTATTCCTCCAAATTCGAATACTTTAAACCCTTTTAAAGCATTAAGAACCTTATCTAAAGTTCCAAACTTTTTAATACTTCCTCCTCCATAAGTAATTAAAACTTTTGATTTTTCTGGAATTAAGGTAATTATTTCTGATAAACGGTCTTTACCAAAGACAATATGTGTTGGGTTATAAAAATTAAAATTTAGCATAGTGAGTATTGTTTATTTGTTGATATTAATGAGTCATATTTAGAGAAAAACTCTTTTTCTTACATTTACACACTTAAGTTTAAAAGCATGTGATTTATTTTGTAAGTCAAAATTATATCAAAAGCAAAACAGAAAAAATGATGTATGATAATAAACTACACTTATTTTTTTATAACGGCATTTAAATCACTTATAGTTTTATCTAAATAAAATAAGGATCTTTTGTTTTTTAGAGTAATTAGGTATGAAAAATGAAAAATAATGATTCTTAAATAGTATTTAAAACCTTTTCTATAGTTGTGTAAACTTTGTTTAATTGTTTAGATGAAATAACATAAGGTACTTGAATATAAATAGTGTTTCCTAAAGGCCTTAAAAAGACACCTTCTTTCATAAAAGAAGTTAATAAAACATCTCTTAAAGCACCATAACGATCCATATTTGTATCTAAATCTAAAGCAAAAATAACACCTAACTGTCTAGTTGTTTTTACTTTTGGATGATTTTTAATGCGTGCACTAAATTTTTCGTGTTCAATACTTATATGTTGAATGTTTTTCTGAATTTCGTCAGAAGTTAATAATTCAATACTAGCAATAGAAGCAGCACAACCAATAGGGTTAGCAGAATAGGTATGACAGTGAAAGTAACCTTTAGCAATATCATTACTTAAAAATGCATCATAAATTTTTTGAGTACAAGAAGTAATTGCCATAGGTACCATTCCGCCTGTTAGTGCTTTACTCAAACAAATGATATCTGGTTTCGTATCCATGTAATCCGAAGCAAAATTTTTGCCCGTTTTCCCAAAACCAGTCATCACTTCATCAGCAATGGTAAGAATGTTATTCTCTTTACAGAATTTTAAAATTTTATTTAACCCTTCACTATCATGAATTTTCATTCCAGCAGCTCCTTGCACTAAAGGTTCGTATACAAAAGCAGCTACACTTTTTGTTGAAACAATTTCTTGTAATTGTTTTAAAATAGTTTCATGATTGGTTTTGTTTGGTGTGGGTATTCGTTGTACATCAATTAGAAAATCTTCAAAAGGACCATTATAAACTGAAAGCCCAGAAGTAGACATGGCACCGAAAGTATCACCATGAAATCCGTTTTCAAAAGCAATGAAATCAATACGTTTATCATCTTTATTAAAATAATACTGCAATGCCATTTTTATAGCAGATTCTACAGCAGTAGAACCATTATCATTAAAGAAAATTTTAGATTGATTATCAGGAAGTATATCAATCAATTTTTCTGAAAGTTCAACAGCAGCAGGATGTGTGAAATCGCTAAACATAACTTGATCTAATTGTTGCATTTGTGTATGAACTTTATCAATAATATAATCATTACAATGTCCAAACATACAAGTATACCAAGATGAAATAGCATCGATATATTCATTTCCATGCTCATCTGTTAGCATACAACCTTTGGCTTTTACAATACCTAAACTATCAGGGTGTGTTTGGTGCTGTTTTAATGGATGCCAAATATGTTTTTTATCTCTTTCTGTTAGTGTCATGGTTTTATATAAAATGTATCAAATATTAGGATAAACTTATTTTTTTTCCTTTTCTAAAAATTTTGTTATTTGTTTTCCAATTTCATGGATAGTTAATAAAACAGCTTTGTTTTTTATTCTATAAGTACTTTCTCTAATATTCAAATCAGTATCGTTTTTCTTGTCTTGAAAATCTTTAGTAATAATTGTAGTAAAAGGAATTAAACCTGTTTTAACATCCAGAATTATTAATTGTGTTGTAGCAAAAGCTTTTATAGTTGTTTTTGAAAATAACTTATCGTTGGAATAAATGTCACTATTTATGTTATATATAACAACAAAATTAGATTGAGTTCTAACAGCAGATTCTCTAATGTTTGTAAAAGTTGGATTCTTTGAAATTAAAAAAGTTGGTATTGTTGAGGTGCTTTTTACCTTAGGAGAACTTCTAAATTGTTCAGTAAATAAGTTTAAGTATTGTTGTTGTGATTTTAAATAATTCTCATTAGACCAATAATAGTTTCTTTGGTTTTCTGAATTTTCAATTTTAACAAAAGCAACATTTAAAATATCTGGTAAATTATAATTTCCATCTAATATTTCTTGTATACTTTTCTCAGATATAGTTGAGTTTTTGTCATGAAATAATGATTTAGTAATTGGAGGCGTATTATTAGTGTAGTTATTAAAATTACTTGTTGGTTTTGTAGACATACAAGAAGTAAGAATAATTATGATGAATGTTAATACTATTCTTTTCATTACTTAGTTTTGTATATTAAATGATTAATTTTTTCGCGTGCTTATAATTTATCTCTAAATAAATCTGCATATTCTTTAATCACATTTTTATCAAAATAAGGTTCTTCTTCTATGCGACCAATTATAGTAGTTCCACTCATTTTTTCAATAATGTTCTCAGTGGTTTTATGTTGGTTGCCACTAAAAATTAAAGATACGTCAAATCCTTTGTCCTTTAATAAATTCAGGGTAAGTAAAGTGTGGTTAATACTACCTAAATAATGGCGAGAAACCACAATTACTTTATAATTAGGTTGAATAAGATCTAAAATAGTATGCTCATTATTTAGAGGTACTAATAATCCACCAGCACCTTCTATAACTAAATGATTTTCTGTTTTAGGTTCGATAATATTGTTTACATCGATGGTTATATTGTCTATTTCAGCAGAAGCATGTGGGCTCATTGGTGTTTGCAAAGCATAACTGTTCTTGTGAAAAACAGATTTTTTATTAGATATAAGATCTTTTACTTTATGGGTGTCAGAATGTATTAAATCACCAGCCTGAATAGGTTTCCAATAATCTGCTTCTAAAGCTTCAGTTATAATAGCAGAAGCAATTGTTTTTCCTACTTCTGTAGAAATACCTGTTATAAAATAGTGGCTCATTTAAATATAGTTTTGCAAGTATTACAAATTAATTTTTGAGATTCAAAGAAAGGAAAAAGCATAAAAAATAAATTCTTTCTTTGAAGATCGGCAGTTAGTATTTTAGTAGAGTTACATTGTGGACAATGAATGTCATTTCCAATTTTGTCCTTTTTATAATTTCTTATTTTATCGTAAATCTCAGAAGCTTTTTCTAAATCATTATTTTTAACTAACAATTTTACTCCTCCAATTGCTTGACTAATTAAAGGGTCAGAATCTATTGTTTTTTCATCCATAAGCATGGTTCGAATATTTTCAGAATCTAATTTAGCTTTTACTAAATGGGCTTCTGTTGAATATTCAAAAATGGCTAAAATTGTAAAATCATCTTTCATCTAGGATGTATTTTAAACAAAAGTAGCTAACTGTTCTAAAACAGCAGTAATTTCTTTAGTAGAATTGTAACTATG
>CALISK010000113.1 GCA_938041625.1 uncultured Tenacibaculum sp.
CTGTTAAAAATCAATAAGGTTCCGTTTACATGAAAATATTAAAAATAGAGTTACAAAATATAAATTCATTAAAATCGAATACACCTATTGTTATTGATTTTGAAAATGAGCAATTTAAAGATGTTGGTTTGTATGCTATAACAGGATCTACCGGAGCAGGAAAAACAACTGTTTTAGATGCCATTACTATTGCTTTATATCATAATGTACCTCGTTTTAGTGGTGCAAAAGGGACTTTAATTGATGTAGTAAGTCATGGTGCAAATGAAGCTTTTAGTGTAGTTACTTTTGAAAATAACAATACTATTTATGAAGGGTATTGGGGTATTAGATTGGCTAATAAAACTGGAGTTGCTTTAAAAAACCCTATCGAAAAAGTTAGTTTAAAAAACTTATCTACTAAAAAAACGTTAGCAGATCAAAAAAGAAAATACCTTGAAGTTGTTGAGCAGGTAACGCAATTAGATTATACACAGTTTTTACGATCTGTTATGTTAGCTCAGGGCGATTTTGCTTCTTTTTTAACCGCAAAAGGCCCTGAAAAAGGAAGATTGTTAGAGCAAATTACAGGGGAACAGATTTATAAGAAAATAGGGCAACGTATTTTAGAAAGAAAATCTAAAGAAGAAAACACACTAAAAGAAATTCAATCTAAAATTAATTCAGAAGACGTTTTAAATGAAGAAGCTAAAACTGAATTAACTCAAAAAGACAAAACACTCGATGAAGATCTTATAAAAATAGAAAAAGAAATAAGAGCTACTCAATTAATTACAGATTGGTATATAAAACACGCTAAACTAAATGAAGAAGCAAAAAAACTAGAAGAGAGCTCTTTAAAAATATATACCTATATTAAAAGTCATAAAACTGAATTAGAAGCTTTGGCTTTACACGAAAAAGCAATGCCTTTTAAAGAAACTGTTCAGGATTTTAATAGAATAGAAAAGAGTAAAAATGATAAAACCAATCAGTTAAAATTAATTGATGAAAGTTTAATTACTTTAAAACCTAAAATAGCAAGTTTAGAAAAATTAGTTAAAAAAGAAACCAGTGATTTAGAATCTAGTAACAAAGAATTTACGAATTGGCTTCCTAAATTTGATTTAATAACCGAGTTAGATGGTACACTTAAAAATGAAGTCGATAACAAGCGTAAAATATTTCTACAATTAGAAGAATTGACGCTGAAAATTCAAAAATCTAAAAAAGAGCAGAACGATTTTATTAAAAAAATAGCACAGAACAATGAAGCTATAAAAAAATCCGAATTGTTTTTAAAAGAAAATAGTTTTTTAAAAGAAGTTGATTTAGAAATTTCATCTTGGACCAAAGACTTAACAACTTTAAAAGTTGATAAAAAATCACTAAAAGAAGATACAGCATCTATTCTTTTAAAAAAGAAAGAGATAGAAGAAACTGCTAGTTTTATAAAAAAGGAAACAGCTCTGTTACATGAAAAAACAATAGCTATTGAAAAGGTTGAAGAAGAATATACTTCGATTTCAAAAAAGCTAACTGAAAATAACATTACTGATCTTTTAGATAAAAAAAAGAACCTAACTGAAAAAGAAACAAATTGGAAACAATTTAAAAATCTTTCAGTACAAACAATTCATACACAAAAAGAGCAAACTGCTTTATTAGAAAAAAAGAACAGCTCTGTTAAGGAATTAAAAACTGTTGAAAAAGAATTAAATGAAATTCAAAAGGATTTTATAGTTCAAGAGCAAGCTGTTGCTGATGCTACTAAAATTTTAGATTTAGAAAAAAGTATTGCCAAATACGAAGCAGATCGTCAACACTTGGTAAAAGGAGAGCCTTGTGGCTTATGTGGTTCTGTAGAACACCCGTATACAGAGCATTTAAAAGTCGCTGATATTTCTAAATCGGAACTAGAATTAAATACTCGAAAGGAAAAATTAAAAGAAATAACAACTACTAAAAATGAATTAGATAAAAAAGAAGTAGCATTAAACACCGCTAACAATAGTTTTATTACACAACTTAAAAAAATTGAACAGGAATTAACTTCTTTTAAAATGGAGGCTCTAAAACTTTCTATTAATTATGAATTAACCAATGATTCTAAAATAATTGCTGAATTAAATTCAATTGACAAACAAATAAAAGTAATAGACCATACTTTACAAATTAGTCAAGGTTTACAAAAAACTAAAAACGAGTTATCAGAACATTTAAAAACTCAAAAAACAGCTATTAACACCTTAAAAAATTCCCTTGCCGCTCGTGAAGGAAAAATAAAAAATATAGAAAAGGATGTTAGCACAATTCAAAAATCAATAGATCAATTAACTAAAACTTGCATCGATTTAGAGAGCACCTTAGCAATTAAACTATCTAAATTTAAATATGAAATCCCTGATACTTTACATACAGATGCTTTTATTGAAGAAATAGAAACTGCTATTTTAAAATTCAATAAAAACCAAGAAGGTTTTAACAAATTAAAAGCTGAGAATACAATCGTTTCTAATAATTTAGATAATAGTAAAAAACAACAAGAAATACATCATATCGCTGAAAAAGAACATCAGAAAAGCATTGAAAAAAGTATTTTAATTACTTCTGAATTAACAACAAAAAGAGTTGCTATTTTACCATTAAACGTAACTGTAGAAAGTAAAAGGGTTGCTTTACAAACGAATAAAAAAAAGTTAATTGAGAAATTAGATGTAAGTGAAAAAGAGCTACAAAAACAATTAAATACTAAAACAGAAAAAGACACTTTAAGAACTAAAAATATTGAAGAACAAAAAAAGCTAATTGACGAATTACGTACTTTAAAAACAACGTTAGATACTCTTATAGTAAATAGTGATTTTGAAAGCAAACAAGCCATTGAAAAAGCATTATTAGATAAAGAAACTGTATTAAATTATACTACAAAAAAAGAAAGTATAAAGAGAAATCAACTTAAAATAAAAGCGCTAAAAGAAGAGAATTTAAAAGAAATAAAAGCTTCAAACGATTCTAAAAAATTTGAACTCACTCAAACAGAAAGTAAATCAGTTTTAGAAAGCCTAAACTTAAAAAAGAAAAACTATTTAACCGAAAAAGGTACTATAGTAGAAGCTTTTAGAAAAGACAAAGAAATAAGAGATAGAAATAAAGAAATCTATAAAAAGATAGATAAACAAGAAACTCTTTGTAGTATTTGGAGAGATTTATTTAAAGTTATTGGAAACTCTAAAGATGCTTTTAATGTGTATGTGCAGCGGTTAACCTTAAAGCATTTATTAGATCTTGCCAATGTACATTTATACAAGCTAAATAAGCGTTATTCCTTAAAAATGGAGGATACTTATAAACCTAAAGAAGAGCTTAATTTTAATTTAATTGATCACTATCAAACCGATCAAGCCAGATTGGTAGATACTTCTAGTGGTGGAGAAAAGTTTATTATCAGTTTAGCCCTAGCTTTAGGTTTATCTGATTTAGCAAGTAAAAATGTTAGAATTGATTCTCTTTTTATTGATGAAGGTTTTGGTACACTTGATAAAAACTCTTTAGAAACAGTTATATCTACCCTAGAAACATTACAATCGCAAGGTAAAATGATTGGTATTATATCGCATGTAGAAAACTTAAAGGAACGTATTTCAACGCAAATTAAAATCACTAAAAAGAGTAACGGTGTTAGTGTTGTTGATATCGTATAACACCCTTTTAATACATTAAATTACTCAGTACATGAGAAAAACAATATACACCTTGGGACAAATTAATTTTAAAGACCTCACAGGTTTTGAAAACCTGTGAGGTCCGAGTTTCTGAAATCTGACAATCAGATATTTATATAATTTTAAGTTGTTTTTGCCTTTTACTTTGATTAAATCATTAAAAACTGTAACAAATTAAGTATTTTAACTACTTATAAATAAAACCATTAATTATGAATAAATATATGACTCGTTTTGTGAAGTTTTATCAATGTGAAGTAAGAATGTTTAAAAGAATTCTTGGTATAAAATAATTGTTTGAAAATTGAAAAAGTCGATTTTCCTAAAGTAAAAGAAACTCAATACATCAAAGCTATGAAAAGTGTATCGTTTTTATTCTTCGTTTTATTTTTCTCTTTATCTCATTCACAAAGAAAACAATTTGAAAAAGAGTTTGGCACAACTAATTCTAAGAATTTTAATTTATTAATTAAAGATTTTGAAAAGAACATTCTTAAAAAGAAGTTCCCTAATGTAAAAATCGCCCAAGCTTATAAATTATTTTTGAAAAGTTATATAGATAATAAAATCAATCTTAAAGATAAAATATATAATTATGGTAATGAAATATTAGAAAAAGACAATTTTAAACTGAAAATTTACAGAGTACTTGATTCTACATGGGTTGGTAAACCCGTTTTTTCAAAATCTAATGATACTGTTTTTAACGCTAGATATAAATACCTCAATATTAAAAAAGAAATAGATTATTTATTTTCAGAAATGTCTGTT
>CALISK010000114.1 GCA_938041625.1 uncultured Tenacibaculum sp.
TATTTGAGCATCTATAAAGCTATGCGTATCCGATAAAAGTAAAATTTTTTTCACACAACAAAAATAAGATTTTTCAGTGAGTAGTTTTTAAAATAATTAGGTATGATTATTGTTTAAAATGAGAAAACTTAGATTAAAATGAAAAAACTATTGCTATTAATCATTCTTACTTGTTCAATGATTATGAAAGCTCAAGTAAAAGAGAAAGCGCCTTTCATAATTGGTTCCTTAAGTACAACATTCGGTATTAATCAAAACTACAACCTAACAGAAGAAGGCGATGGACTTTTTATTATACCAAAGTCTATTTTATTAAGAACAGAATTTGGGTATCAGTTTAATAAACGTTGGGCAAGTAGTATTAATTTTGGGTACGATCATCATTTTACATATTCAATAAATGCAATACCATATTACGCGAGTTTAAAGTATAATTTTAATATTAAAACCAGTTCTGTTTATTTTGTAGAGGCTAGCTATGGTAAAATGTGGCGACCTTCTTCTAAATTTAGTGATGGTAATTATTATAAAGTAGGAGTAGGTTTAATGTCTTTAAGTAATGCTAGGTGGAACGGAGTTATTAAATTAGATTTTCATAGAAAGAAAATTTTAGGTTTTAAAAACGGAAACTTAGACAGCCTTTCTCTCGGTATTGGTTTTTCGTTTTTATAATTAAAAAAATGAAATTTAAAAGCATGTAAAAGGTTATTTGCTAAAAGAGAGGTTGGTATAAAATTAACAAAGTAAATAGAGAAATAATTTTAACAAAAATTGGCTTTTGATTTAAAATATAAGCAATTATTTTACCAAATAAAATGCGTAGTTTAGCTATTTAAAAAAGTAATTTTTTGAGGTATTTTTTAGAGCTTGCATACAATGGTAAAAATTATTTTGGATGGCAAATACAACCTGATGTAATTTCGGTTCAAGAAAAAATAAATACCGCATTAAGTACTATTTTACAAGAAAAAATAGCCGTAGTAGGTGCTGGCAGAACAGATACAGGAGTGCATGCATCTCAAATGTATGCGCATTTTGATGTTGAAAAAGAGTTAGACGCTAATTTTACATACAGGCTAAATTCCATTTTACCAAAAGATATTGTTATTTATAAAATTATTTTGGTAGCAGATGAAGCACATGCGCGTTTCGATGCAATACAAAGAAGTTATGAATATAAAATTTGGATAGGTAGAAATCCTTTTTTGTTAGATTCGAGTTGGCAATTTAACTTCAAAAATATAGATGTAGTTTCAATGAATAAAGCTGCAAAAATATTATTTGAATACGAAAACTTTGAATGTTTTTCGAAAGTAAAAACAGAAGTGCATACTTTTAATTGTGAAATTAAAAATGCAAAATGGATTTTAAATGGAAATGAATTAACTTTTTATATTACTGCCAATCGTTTTTTAAGAAATATGGTAAGAGCAATTGTGGGTACGTTGTTAAACGTAGGTTTGCAAAAAATAACCATAGAAGAATTTAGAGCAGTAATAGAAAGTAGGAATAGAAGTAAAGCAGGAACATCGGTACCTGCAAAAGGATTATTTTTAACAGAAGTAGCATACGATTATATATAAACTGTGAGTAAGAATAAAACAGGAAACGCTTTCGATATAAAAATTTTTGCACGCCTAATGGGTTATGCAAAAAAGTATAAATCTCAATTTTGGATAGCCTCTATAGCTACCATACTTTTAGCACTATTTGCTGCTGCAAGTCCGGTAATACTATTTAAAGCAATCGACGATTTTACCACCAATAAAGATGTAACAAACTTGTTATACTTTACCATTGCAATGTTGGTAATTTTAATAGCACAAGTATTATTACAATTTACTTTTATATACTACGCAAATTGGGTAGGACAAAATATTATAAAAGATATACGTGCAAGTATTTTTAAAAATATCTTGCAATTTAAAATGTCATATTTCGATAAAAACTCTGTAGGTAAGTTAGTTACTAGAGTTGTTTCTGATATTGAAACCATTGCAAATTTCTTTTCTCAAGGAGTTTTTATGATTGTTAGTGATATTTTAAAAATGTTAGTAGTTGCGGTAGTAATGTTTGTGATTAATTGGAAACTGGCTTTTATTGCATTAGCAGTACTGCCTATTTTAATTTATGCAACAAAATTATTTCAAATAGCGATTAAGAAAACGTTTCAAGATGTAAGAAATCAGGTAGCAAACTTAAATGGTTTTGTGCAAGAGCGTGTTACAGGAATGAAAATTGTTCAGTTATTCAATAGAGAAAAAATTGAATATGAGAATTTTAAAAACATCAACGAAAAACATAAAAATGCACATGTTAAAACAGTTTGGTATTATTCTATTTTCTTTCCAATAGCAGAGATTTTATCTTCTATAGCAATCGGATTAATAGTATGGTATGGTGGGTTACAAATTATAGGAGACAAAGCAATAACGGTTGGTGCTATTATAAGTTTTATTCAAATGGCGCAAATGCTGTTTAGACCTTTAAGACAAATTGCGGATAAATTTAACCAATTACAAATGGGAATTGTTTCTGGTGAACGTGTTTTTAATGTAATAGATACTGAAAGCGCAATAGATAAATCAGGAACAATATTAGCAAATAATTTACAAGGAGCTATTCATTTTAAAGATGTACGTTTTAGTTATTTAAAAGGAGAAGAAGTTCTTAAAGGAATCTCTTTTGAGGTTAAAAATGGAGAAACAATTGCAATTGTAGGATCTACAGGAGCAGGTAAGTCTACAATAATAAATTTAATTAGTAGGTTTTATGAAATAGATAGTGGTGAAATTTTAGTAGATGGTAATGCTGTTGAAACGTATGACTTAGATTCGTTAAGAGATCAAGTAGCAGTAGTTTTACAAGATGTATTTTTATTTTCAGACACTATTTTAAATAACATAACGCTTAAGAACGAAAAAATTACGCTACAAAAAGTAGAAGAAGCAGCGAAACAGATAGGAATACATGATTTTATAGAAAGCTTACCTGGTGGATATAACTATAATGTAAAAGAAAGAGGAGCAATGCTATCTTCTGGGCAACGACAGTTAATTGCATTTTTAAGAGCATATGTTAGTGAGCCAAGTATTTTAATATTAGATGAAGCTACTTCATCTGTAGATACCGAATCGGAACAAATGATTCAATTTGCAACCGATAAAATAACTAGAGGAAGAACTTCTATAGTTATTGCACATCGATTAGCAACCATAAAAAAGGCTGATAAAATTATTGTGATGGATAAAGGAGTTATCGTAGAGCAAGGAAGTCATAAAGAATTACTTAAAAAAGATAAAGGTTACTACAAAAGATTATACGATAAGCAATTTAGTGTTGCTAGAACATAATTTTTATTAATGTCTATTTGATTGATTTTTAGGGTCTAGTATTGAATTTTGATGTTATTTTAATAATAAATAATAACAATCAAAATATTTGGTAATCTTCCTCGTTCTAGTGGTATAACAAATGTTTATTTCTTTTTTTGAGATTTAATGTTGCGTAGATGAATCAAAATGCTACTTTTGTTATACAATCTTAAACTAAAAATCATAAACCATGAAAAAAGTAATTTTATCTGTCTTAGTTGCTGGTTCTTTATTAGCAACATCTTGTAAAAAGGCAAAAGAAGCTGCAAATGATGTAAAAACAACTACTGAAACTGTAGCAGATGACACAAAAAAGGCAGCTGAAACTGTAGTAAAAGAAACAAAAGAAGCTGTTACTGAAGCTACTACTGGAGCTGTTGAGTCTGCTTTAGAAGGAATCACAATTCCAGAATTTAAGAATCCTAAAGTAGGTGAGTTCTTAAAAACATACTCTGAGTATGCAAAAGAATACATTGCAGCTAACGGAGATGTAGCAAAAATCACAAAGTTATCAGCTAAAAGCGCAGAGTTGGCTCAACAAGGTCAGGCTCTTTCTGGAGCTTTAGATGCAGAATCTGCACCTAAATATGCAAAAGTAATGCAAGCTATTATGGCTAAAATGGCACCAGCTGCTAAATAATTTAAACATTTTTAAAATAATGTTTTAAAAAAGCTCTCTTTCGAGAGCTTTTTTTTTATTTCCTAGTTTTTCTATAAATTGAATGTTCATCTATTTTAGAAAATAGTTATTTAATCTCTATTAAATTTTTACGCTTCAATATTAACTTCAATTGTACTAGGTTCTGGTCCTCCATGATTCCAAACATAACCATATTTAGCAGCAGCTTGCCCGTTTAATAATTTAAAAGTTTCATCATTTAAAGTGAATTCAAAATTATAAGGTCCATAAGCGTTTAAGCCTGTATAATAGATTAAGTATTTACCAGTTGGAAGGCCAATATTAGTTGTAGATGGAGCAGGGGGAGTTGAAGTTCCATTAGTATATATTTTAGGACGAACAGAAACTCCTTTTACTAAATTAATTGTAAAGTCAACTGCGGGTCCACTTCCTACATTTGCTATTTCATAAAACTGTTGTGTTTCTACAGATACTACAACAATTATTAATTGATTGTCGCACTGAGTAATATTAATTGAATTGTTCATATTAAAAAGAGTTATAAAAATTTCCTACTCTATTAAAGGATTTTCAGAAGCTTCCTTCGTAATTAAAAAGTATTTGATTACAACTCAAAGTTGAAGAAATAAAAAAATGAATTTTAAGAAAATAACTTAAAGTACATATTCTTTGTCACGAGTAAAGTAAATTTTAGCATGAGATTAAAAACTGAACAAATGATTGTGTAATTTTTTATAAGTGAAAAGATGATTTAATCATTTAAAAGTAATTAAAATAAGTGTTATAAAATGAAGTTAAAAAAGGAAGTTGATATTTCAAAATTAAACTTTAAAAAGAAGATTTAAACAATTATTCATAAAACGTTTTTATCATTAAAATTAAACAAAATATTAACCTATACCTATTAAAGAAGTAGAGGCTTGTACAATAAATACATTTTCCTAAAACATTTTTTCATTATGCCTATTAAGCGTTTGTTAATTAGTTTTTTATCCGTAAATTTAATTAACCAAATAAAAAAACTAATCCCCCTGTAAAAAACAAACAAAAAACCAAATAAAAAACTAAGATCCTTGTAAAAAACTAACAAAAGGATAACGTATAATTAACCTAATATTCAATTATTTTTTATTAAATCAAACAAGAGAGTTAACCTCTTGCTGGTATTTTTTGTAAAAAAAGTAGTTGAATGTTGCACTATAAAATCAAGTCCCCTAGAATAATATTTTAACTAAAGTCCCCTAAGATTCTTTACTATAAAATATCCAAATTCTAGTATTCTTATTAGTCATTCTGTACTCAATAGCAAAAAACGAAAATTTTAAGCTAGTTGAGAAGGGATTACTTATTCAAAAAAGTAATAAACTAAACCATTAATACTATGAAGCTTAAACATTTTTTTGTGGGGTTATTCCTCACAATTTCAGCACAAGTTTTTTCTCAATTTAATTACGGAGAAGCATTACAAAAATCACTATTATTTTATGAAACACAGCAATCAGGAGAAATACCCGATTGGAACCGGATTAGTTGGCGATCCGACTCGGGAATTAATGATGGAAAAGA
>CALISK010000115.1 GCA_938041625.1 uncultured Tenacibaculum sp.
AATTCAGGAATATCAGGAATTTCATTACACACTACTGTGATATCTTCTAAAGTTGATAATAATTCTGGCGCTGTAGTATCGCTTACTTTTACCGTTTGTGAATGTGTAGTGCTGTTTCCTGAACAATCTGAAACTGTCCAAGTTCTTACAATCGTATAATTTGAAGTACAACTAGTGTCTTGATTTTTTATTTCTTCTGAATAATTTACAGTTACTTCTGAATCACAATTATCTGTCGCGGTTAAAACTGTAGCAACAGGAACAGCATCACAACTCGCTTTTATTTCAATTTCTGGCAAACTTTCATTAAAAACATGTGCGGTAGTATCGCTTACTTTTACCTTTTGTGAATGTGTAATGCTGTTTCCTGAACAATCTGAAACTGTCCAATTTCTTATAATCATATAGTTTGAAGCGCAACTAGCATTTTGATGCTGTATTTCTTCTGAATAATTTACAGTTACTTCTGAATCACAGTTATCTGTAGCGGTTAAAACTGTAACAACCGGAATAGCATCACAACTCGCTTTTATTTCAATTTCTGGCAAACTTTCAGTAAAAACAGGTGCGATAGTATCGCTTACTTTTACCGTTTGTGAATGTGTAATGCTGTTTCCTGAACAATCTGAAACGGTCCAATTTCTTATAATCGTATAGTTTGAAGTACAACTAATGTCTTGATTCTTTATTTCTTCTGAATAATTTACGGTTACACTTGTATCACAGTTATCTGTCGCGGTTAAAACTGTAGCAACTGGAACAGCATCACAACTCGCTATTATTTCAGCTTCTGGTAAACTTCCAGTAAAAACAGGTTCGGTTGTATCGCTTACTTTTACCGTTTGTGAATGTGTAGTACTGTTTCCTGAACAATCTGAAACTGTCCAATTTCTTATAATCGTATAATTTGAAGTACAACTAGTGTCTTGATTCTTTATTTCTTCTGAATAATTTACGGTTACACTTGTATCACAATTATCTGTCGCGGTTAAAACTGCGGCTACAGGAACAGCATCGCAACTCACTGCTATTTCGGTTTCTGGTAAACTTTCATTGAAAACAGGTGCTTTTTCATCAATTATGGTAATTGTTTGTTCATAAACTTCACTTACTCTCCCATAAGAATCTACAAATGTCCAAGTATTTACATAGGTTCCTTTTGTTGAGCATTCCGCTGAAGAAGTAAAAATTCCTGTTATTTTTTTCTTTTTTAAATTACAACTTGCTTCTGGCGTTAAAGCTTGTGCATTTACTAAAGCCTCATCATCATCACAAGAAATCGTTCTATTTAAAAAATTTTTATCTGTAATCCATTTTGCTTCATCTGGCTTATTTATTGAAAAAACAGTTGGTTTTTCATTTCCTATTCCACAATCATTATTCGAACTTGAACTTTTTGTTATTTGTATGCTATTATTTAAAACTCCATTATAGGTAGCTATTAATTGTATCTCCAAATTAACTACTCGTGATGCTTCTAAAAAATAACATTGATCTTTAACCTTTACTTTAAAAGAAATTGTGTAGGCAGCATCTTTAACATCAGTTATTCCTTTTTCTGATATAAAAGTTAATTTTCTATTCCCTGAATTATACCTATATGAAATACCATTAGGAAGCCCTATTATTGGCTCAACCAAAGTAGTTCCATTTGGTATTTCAGCTACCATCTCCAAATCTTTAACATCATCATTCCCCTGATTTTTTATCTCCGCAGAAAAAGTTACTTCATCATTAACAGTAACTGGTGTATTAATTGGTTTATCTATTGTAAGAAGCAAAGGTGCTAAGTCTGGTTTCCATACATCAACAGAAAAACCTAATAAGAACAAACCATAAGTTTCTTGATTTGATGTTAATCGAATCGTAGTAGCGGTTTGATTGTTTTTAATAATAGTATTGTTCGTATTATTTAGTGTAAAAATATCGGCATCAAAACCTAATGTATTGGTACTTGCAGGGTTTCTATCAATAAAATTGCTTCCGTTTTTTGAGATTCTACTATTAAAAAAATTGTTTTCATCTCGTAATCCGTATGCTAAATTTACCCAGTTATTATTTACATCTTTAATCTGTAATTTATCTCCTGTTAAATCTCTATCTCCTTCCAACGCTCCTAAAACAACCTCTGCATTTACATCTCCGTTAGGAACCGTTAAAAAACCATCAAATTGAATATCGAAGTTATTTACATACTTAGTAACATTTGCATATCCGTCAAAAATTGAAATATTTTTAGGCGGTAATTTAGGATTCTCATAAATAAAAAGTATTTGCCATCCACCTGATGTTCCTGTATTATTACCAAGATGTGATATTAACTCTCCTTGTTTGGCTTTTACATTTGCTATTTGATATTTACCATACGGATTTTGTAAACTTACCACCTCTTTTGTAATATCTTTAAAACAAACATAAGGGTCATTTACAAAATTATTTACTTCATCTCTTCCCCTAAATATCACTTCATCTGCAATAAAATTTTGATAACTTGAACTACCAGGCAACATTAATTTCACCATATTATAGTTCCAATTTGGTTCTTCTCTTGGGTCTTTTTCTTGTAAATCTGCCGCTGCCCAATATAAATATGCCTTTTTAATTGTTAAACAACTTATTGATGGCTCTGGATTAATTAGATTAGCACTACTCGAATTAAAAGTTGTAACATCTGAATCGATATCTACAAATACATTATTATTGAAATCATGATTCCCTGCTTCTCCTATATAATTTGCTGTTGCCGATCTAGATAAAACATTATTCGCTATCATGGTTACATTACCATGAATTCCTTCTGAAAATCTCGGTGAAAATTGTTTTTTAATTTGTGCTTTTAATACATTACTTCCTAATAGAAATATAGACAGTAATAGCTTTAAGTTAGTTGTAGTTCTTGTTTTCATTAAATCCCCCTTTTATTTGTTTTAGTTTAAATAATAATATTGGGGACTTGATTATTTGCTTCAAAACTATAAACACTCAGCCTGTCATTTTTTTTATATTCCTTAAACGTGGAAAAATTAACCATTAACGCAGTAAACTAGATAATAAGCATTTCGAATAGTAAAAAAAACACAAACAACTAACAAACAAACACTTAAAAAAAACAAAGGGCTATATTTTTTAAATATTCAAGAAACAGCTCTTATATAAAATTGTGTCTTTCTCTAAGGAAATCAATGAGTTTAGTCTCTTTTTTAAACTCTGAATTCGGTATTATTATTTACAAAAAATTATATAATAACAAAAAAAGTGTTTTATACTTCTTAATATTTATTTTTGCAATATGATTCAAAATGATACGATTATTGCATTAGCAACTCCTGGTGGTGTTGGAGCTATTGCTGTTATTAGACTTTCTGGTGAAAATGCTATTCAAATTGTAAACGATTTTTTTATTTCTATACGAAAAGACAAATCTCTTTTAAATCAAAAAACACATACACTACATTTAGGTCATATCACAGAAAATGATCGAATTATAGATGAAGTTCTAATTTCTATTTTTAAAAATCCGAATTCATATACTGGTGAAAATGTAGTTGAGATATCTTGTCACGGTTCTATATTTATTCAACAAGAAATCATTCAATTATTTTTAAAAAATGGTTGTAGAATGGCCGATAATGGTGAATTTACCATGCGCGCTTTTTTAAATGGAAAAATGGATCTAAGTCAGGCTGAAGCTGTTGCCGATCTTATTGCTTCTAATTCGGAAGCTTCTCATCAAATGGCTATCCAACAAATGCGTGGTGGTATTACGAATGAATTGAAAGAACTACGCGGACAATTACTTGATTTTGCTGCTTTAATTGAATTAGAATTGGATTTTTCTGGTGAAGATGTGGAGTTTGCAGATCGAACAAAATTCAAAGAATTAGTAGCAACTATAACAACTGTATTAAAACGTTTAATTGATAGTTTTGCTTTTGGTAATGCTATGAAAAACGGAATTCCGGTTGCTATTATTGGTGAACCTAATGTGGGTAAATCTACTTTATTAAATACTTTATTAAACGAGGAAAAGGCTATTGTTTCTGACATAGCAGGTACCACTCGTGATGCCATAGAAGATGAAGTAATTATTGATGGTGTGGCTTTTCGTTTTATAGATACCGCGGGTATTAGAGAAACAGAAGATGTTGTAGAAAGTATTGGTATTAAAAAAGCCTATGAGAAAGCTGAAAATGCGCAATTGATCATTTTATTAATGGATTCAAAAGCGATGATAAAATCTTCAAAAATTCTTTCTGAAATAACAAAAATTAAAGAACGTTTTACTAGAAACCGTGTGCTCGTAATTGCCAATAAAATAGATAGTTTATCAGATAATTCTATATCTGAATTAAA
>CALISK010000116.1 GCA_938041625.1 uncultured Tenacibaculum sp.
GAGTGTCTGGTCCCACGTGATTAAGTACTACGTCCATAATCACACGTATTCCGTGCTCGTGGGCGGTATCTACAAAGGTTTGAAAGGTGGCTTCAGAACCTAGGTTATCATCTATGGTGGTCCAATCTTTGGCCCAATACCCATGGAACGCGTAGTTTTTACCAGCGCCTTGACCTATGGTATTATGTATATTCTCATACGGAGGCGTGATCCATATCGCGCTCACACCAAGATCATCAAAATAGCCTTCATCTAGTTTATTGATAAGACCTTGCAAGTCTCCACCAAGGTAACTGCGCAGGGGAGCCGCGTCTACTTGCCGTCCATACGAATTATCATTTGAGGTGTCGCCGTTTTCAAAACGATCTGTCATTACAAAATATACGGTGGCAGCATCCCAATCAAAAGGGAGTGTTTTGTCTTGTGCGTATACATGGAATGTACACAAGACCATTAAAAAACAAATAAAGGAGGGGAAATTTTTCATACTGTGTTAGGGATTAATATTGATAAGTAATTATTTCAATGAATTATAAAAGTATCACTCAGATCACATGGATGGTTGATTCTTTACACTAAAAGCAATTATAAAATTAATTGAAGAGGAGAAATAATAAAAAAGGATTTCCTTATAAGAGGGAAGAAATGGGAAGATTTACGAATTTGATAAAAGGGATTGTCAAATATTCTATTTGACATAATATAAATTATAGTACAAATATCGTATTTAGTTTATATCTAGTAGTTATGCCATTTGATAGCTATAATGTTATATTATGTAAAATATCCCAGAAAATCTTGTACACACAATAAACTATAGAACTTGGGTCATTAAACATTAGGCTCTTGGGTTTAGTACTAAATAAGAAACATTCTGCTGTTTGTACTATAATTAGTCGCTATGTAAAATTGCCGCACGCCAATGCGCTCGATTGCTTTTTTAAAATAATTATGCTATCGCATTAATTTTTTAAAACACAATTTCCAACCGCATTGCCAGCGCCAAAAAAAGCTAACCTTTTAGATTCATTCAAAATTCGCGTATTCGATAATAATCCTGCAATATTTTTTTCTACGGCATTCTCGTAAAGGTTTTCCGCAAGAGTATAAAATTTAAGAAAAATAAATTTCTACACACTTGCTCTAATTGTGCTATAATTTAACCTTTTTTGATTTGAGCCGTTTTCTTTAATTCTAACTTCTATTTAATATAATATTTAAAACCTATTCATCTTTTAAATAATCTATTTCTGTATCCAAATCAAAATATTTCCATATGTTTCGACTTTCATTATTCTGACAAGGTGCTCCACCACCAAATAAACCAACTTTATTCGAATCGGGCATAAAAACTAAATCTGGGTGATTAGTAGTACCAAAATCTAAATATTTTAAAGGTTTGTCTAATGAGCAATTCTTTAATTGATGTACTCCTTTTTCCCCGATAGGAAACCTAATAAAATCTCCAGTTTTTACTTTTATTACCTTCTTGAAGGTTCTTAATTCACCAACACCTTCTAAAATATAGAATACTTCCTCATTAGCTATATGATAATGATGAGGCCAACTAGATTTATTAGGTGGTACTTCATATAAACTTGCTACTAATTTATTCGTAACTAAATCTTTAGTAAAGTTTTTTCTCCTGTGTTGAATTTTATCTCCGTGTTTCCACTCGGACCAATCCATATTATTTTCATTTGTAACAAAAGTTTCATCTTCCATATTAATAGTTTTAATATTTGTTTTTTCTTAATTTATTTACATCTAAGTAGTATAATACTTTTATTGAAAAGTTAGAAATAGAAGGTTGTTCAAAAAGAGTATCAAAATTTTGATTAAAATTTAAAGAACTATCAATACCTTCGCTCTTAATTGCACTTCTGTATTGAGCTACTAGCTGACTTCCTGGTGCAAACTGCCAGAAAAAAGTTAGATTAACATTCCAAGAATTATAGTTTAAATCGTGATTGTTTTGATAATCATTTATCAATAAATCGCCATTGGTTTCAAGATTATAAAATTGAGAATCGTAAGTTACTGGCGACCAAAAATGACGTAATGAAAAATCAATATAAGTATTGGTATTAAAATAGTATGTAGATTCAATGCTATTCTCTAAGGTTTTAACTAATCTATTTCCAAAAATAATATCGTCTTCTACACTATTTACATATCCTTTTTCATTATTACTTTGTGTAAAATTGTAAGTATACCCTAATGTAAACTTATTGGTTATTCGTATAGTTGGATTAATTAATATTTCAAAACTTGAAGTATTATTTTTTATTTGCTTGCTATAAGCACCACTAATAGTATAATTAATCTTTTTTCTTTGGTCAGAAATAAAGGTTAAATTAACTCCTAGTTCAGTTGGTGTTTTAAAATATGTATCGTCTACAAGTAATGACTTATATCTAAAATCTTTTTGATAACCTAAATTACCAAAAAGTGTTGTTGAAATATAGCTTTGTTGTTTGGTTGTAGCATTTCCTTCTAAAGAAATTATATTACCTGTATATACAGATGGATTAAATAAAGAAGTTATTGTACTATTCAAGTTTAAATTAAATGTGTTAAAATTGTTATTGGGTTCAAAAATTTGATAACTAACTTCTATTCCATTTTTATGAAAATTATTAAACGATTGAAATCCTAAATCATTAATATCAAAATTTTGGCTTGATATTTCATTAAAATATTCAAATTGATATATACCACTTCTTTTTCCTATGCGGAACTCAGAACCAAAACCTTTTAAACCATCAACTAAACTAAACTTTGGAGATGCCTTTAAAAAATAATTATTTCTATTTACCAAGTTTAAAACGAATGCACTTACATTGGCGTCTTTAAAACTTCCTTCTCTTATAACATTAGTATTTACAAATGATATAGAAGAGTTTTTATTAAATTGTTGGTCAAGAACCAATACATTAAAATTAGTTAAAGGAGAAATCTCAATAGCTTCTTTGGTTTGTGTATTAATATTATTAACAGGAGTAATTGTTTTTTCTGTTATAGCGTTAAATATTCCAATTCCTAATCCATTATCATTTCTTCCTGATATTTTTAATGCATTAATTAAAGGTATTCCATTAGGTATATTTTCATAAACTTTATTTTCATCTAGAATTATAAGATTAGGAACCTGACCAATTCTTCTTGAATAAAATAAATCTCCTATAGAAAACAAGTTTGTTCCTTCTGTAAAAAAAGCTCTATTTTCTGTAAATTGTTGTTCAAATGGACTTAGGTTTAAAACATCTTCATCAAAAGCTGTTTGTCCAAATTCTGGAATAAGAACTGCATCTAAAGTGTAGCTATCATTAATTCCTAGTTTTAAATCCATTCCAGCCGAAAACCTACTTTCGTTTGTGTCATCTTCTTTTTGAACTGAAAAAAATGAATATGGTGTTAAACTTAATCTTAATGGTGGTTTCAAATTCGTTAAATTTGTTAATAATCCTGTTTGTTGTGAACGCAACCCTTTAGCTTTATCAATAAAACTCCAAGAATATTGTTCATTTGTATTCCTTATTTTTCTATGAAAATTCAATCCCCAATCTTGAATTTTATTTTTTGGAAATCTTAATGCTGCGTATGGTATTTCGACCTCTACGTACCAACCTTCATTTGTTATTTTAACTGCACTTTTCCAAACCTGATTCCAGTTTTCATCTTCTGCATCTTCTACAGAAATTGCATCAGCTTGCAAACCAGTGCTCATAACGAAGAATTCAAATTCTGTTATTTTATCGTCATAAGGATTTAAAATAATTCCAAAAAAATCTGCTTGTGGAAATGAATTTCTAACTCCAAATTGCATTGGGATTTTTTCTAGATTAGGGTCTCTCATGAATGCTCCAAAATAAATAGCTTCATCATCATAAATAATCCTGACTTCTGTTTCATATTCTTTTGATATTGGATTTCCATTACCTGGCTTAAACATTTTAAAATCATTTGCAATACTTGCATTTTTCCAAACATTATCATTTAAAATACCATCAATTATTGGAGCTTTATCTACTCGTACTGCTTTTGTTTTTTTTCTGCTGTTTTGGGTAAAGACAACTGTTGTAATTAATATAAATGCTATAACTAAAATGCATCTTAAATTTTTCATATAATTAAATAATTATTTGATTCTAATACAAATTTACTATTTTAGTGGTCTGTTATATCGTCCAGTTTTAAATTAATAAACAGACCAGTTATGTTACCTTATACTTCAATGATTACTATAAATAAAGAATCTCAAATGCCATTATTTATTCAAATTACTAATGGGATTATTAAACAAGTTATTAGAGGGAGAATTAAACCTGGCTTAAAACTTCCAGGTTCTAGAATTATGGCAGAACAATTAGGTGTACATAGAAATACAGTTATTAATAGTTATGAAGAATTAGAGTCTCAAGGTTGGTTAACTGCTGTGCCTGCAAAAGGAAATTTTATTAATAAAACACTACCAATAGTCAAAGAAATTATTAACACAACAACTGTTAAAACGAATATATTAGAGTCTTCAAATTTTCATTTTACAAATGGAAAAACTATTTCAGAAATGGGGCTTTTAAAAACTAAAAGTTATGATTTAAATTTTGATGATGGTTGTCCAGATGTACGTATTGCTCCTATAAAATCATTTGCAAAACATTATAAAAGTTTATTAAATAGTACTTCTAAGCATAAATTTGATTATTCGTCAGACTTATCTGGAAATAAGGATTTAAAAACTGTATTAATTAATCATTTATCAGAAACAAGAGGTATAAACGTTGAACCGGATAACTTGTTAATTACACGTGGAAGCTTAATGGGGTTTTACTTATTATTTAAGAACTTATTGCTCCCTAATGATAATGTTATTGTAGGCAAATTAAATTATAAACCTGTAAATCAAATTATAAAAGATTTTGGAGGTAATCTTGTTCCTGTAACTATAGATGAAGAAGGACTTAATGTTGATGAAATTGAACAAATATGTAAGAAACAAAAAATAAGAGCTGTTTATGTAATACCACACCATCATCATCCAACTACAGTTTCATTAAGTTGTGCAAGAAGAATGAAATTATTAATACTAGCTAAGAAATATAATTTTGCTATTATTGAAGATGATTACGATTTTGATTTTCACTATAAGAATAGTCCTATTTTGCCTTTAATGAGTTCAGATGAAAATGGTTCTGTAGTTTATACTGGGTCTTTTAGTAAATCTTTAGCACCGGCATTTAGAATTGGTTATTTGGTAGCTCCAAAAAATGTAATTGAAAAGCTTACATATTCTAGAAGGTATATAGATAGACAAGGTGATATGTTAATGGAGCAAACTTTAGCTATGATGATTGAAGAAGGTGAATTAAAAAGGCATTTACGAAAAGCATTAATAATTTATAAAAACCGTAGAAACCACTTTTGTTCTCTTTTGAAGTCTGAATTAAATGGTATTGTTAGTTTTAAAATTCCTGAAGGAGGTTTAACTGTTTGGACTCAGTTTGACAAATCTATAGATTTAATAAAATTAGTAAATGAAGCTAAAAAAAAAAGTTTGTTTATGGTAAACCCTATAGATTATAATCTGAATGTTAATGAAATTTATTTTTCAAGATTAGGTTTTGCTTCTATGAATGAGAATGAATTATCAAAAAGTGTTGAAATATTAAAAAAGACTATTCATAAACAAGTATAGTCTAATATTCCCATTCCATACACATTCCCACTTCGCTCCTATCCCTTCGGCCATCGCTCAGGATAAAATTGCTTCGGGAAAAGCGTATTCCATTACATTTTTTAAGAAGCCTTAAAAAGAAAAAAATGAAGAAACTATTCGTATATATAAAGCTTTTTACCAAAGCAAAATAACATAACGCAGAACATTATAATACAAAGTGTGATTATAATTAGGTATTATATAAAATTGCTTTGGAAACTATATTTTAGAATACTTTATTGTGTCTTCTAACAAAAACTTTAAATAAATTAGTTTCAACAGTATTACAGATAATATATGAAGGAACACGGATAATAGATAAACGGTTACTAATTATAAATACCTTTTATTAATTAGGGTAATAGCTACTAAATTTACATCAGAAATAATTTAGTAAAACCTTAAAATAAGATCGTATGAAAACAGCATTTTCAAAAAATATCTCATCATTTTTAATTCCTAAAGCAAAAGTAAGCGCTATAATTTGTTGTATGCTTGCATTAGCCAGTTGTAACAATTCAAAAGAAAAAACAAAAACTCAAGTACTATCTCAAACAATTCTTAAAAATGTGAGATTGGCGGATGGTGTACCTTTAAATATTCAGGTTTCTACTCGATGGGAAATTGAAAATGAAAGCATTTTTAAAACTCAATTTAAAAATAGGGCTAATTACGATTCTTTAGTTTTATTTCCTCGTGAATTAGAATTAGCAAATAATATATCTAATCGATACAATAATGTAGATTCAGTATTTACTTCACAGCGACATGTATTTATCAATAATCTTAAAACTTATTTAACTGAAAATCTTGGAGAAAAAGGAATTAAAATAAATGAAGTAATTGTAGCAGATGTTGTTTTTCCTGTTAAATATACAAATGCCAAAGAAAAATTGGCTATGCAAGATCAAGAATTAAAAAGAATTCGTAAACAAAGCTTAATTGAACTTCAAGCTACTGAAGCTAGAAAAGAACAAACAAAAGCCCAAGGCGAAGTAGATATGGAAAAAGCTTTAACTACAGCTAAAGTGGAAAAAATAAATGCAAAAACAGAAGAAAGCAGAAGAAAATCTATGTTAGCAAGAGCCGAAACTGAAAAACAGGTTGCAGAAAAGAAAGCTGAATCTGATGCAAGGCGTAAAGTATTGTTAGCAAGAGCTGAATTAGAAAAAATGAACGATTTAAAAAACCTTGAAGTTCAAAAGAAAAAAGATTTTAATAAACTAGCATTAGAAAATAAATTTGAAATTAGAAACGCTGAATTTAATAATGATATAAGAATGGCTAAACTTTGTAATGACAATCCTGTTTATGCCAAATACATGATAAATAAAGAGCTAGCATCTAAAGTTAAAATTGCTGTAGTACCTGCTGGGGAGAATAAAAATGTTTTTAGTGATTTATTAAACAAATAATATAAAAAACGTTTTCATGATTTGTTTTATTTTTAAATTATTAAAACTGACAACTATTCGTTTAGTTGTCAGTTTTTTATATTTTATTGATTAGTATAAATATGCTACAGTTTACAATTATAATTTGCCATAATGTAAAGTAATTAGGTTGTTTAATATTTATAATTCAACAGGTATTACTTTTTCAAACAAATCTGTTATTAAATATTGAAGCGAAGCTGGTGTAATGTCTCTAAAATAGTTTAATAAGTCTCTAGTTGTAGCATACCTGTTAGTTGTTATTTTAAGCTTACCGTTTGTCGTATTCCAATCCTCAAGAAAATACCTCAATGCTTTATTTACATTCTCCTCTCCTATTGCTTTTTGAAATTGATACATGTTAATAGCTCCTTTAGCATAATACACATAATCTTGATTTTCTACTAAAGCAAGTGTTGGTTCACTAATAACTTCTCTATATTTCCCCTTTTTATACACCTCTTTTTGAAACTGTATAAATTGATGTAATTTTTCTTCGGAATATTCTTGTTTTAAAACCATCATTGCTGCATATTGTGATAATGTTTCTAAAATAAAATGTTTCCCTTTTACATTTGCTGCTTCTACCTGCATGCCAAACCATTGATGTGCAATTTCATGAGCCGTTACATAAAATGCCATATCTACATCTTTTTTATCATCTATATCTAAAATAAAACCGATAGCTTCTGAAAAGGGAATGGTTCCTGGAAACGATTGTGCAAATTGAGCATAACGAGGAAACTCCATAATACGTAGTTGCTCATATTGGTAGGGACTAAAATTTTTGTTGTAATAATTTAACGATGCTTTCATAGATGCCATCATTCTATCAATATTGTAAGTATGTTCTTTATGATAATAAATTTCAAGGTCAATAGGTTTTGCTATAGAATCATTCTTACGAGGAATCCATGTCTCTTTTTTTAGTTCATATGTTGCTGAAACAATAGCATAAAAATTAATCATTGGATTTTTCATTTTATAATGAAAGTAATTCCGATTATTTTCTGTCCATTTTCTCAATAAATTCCCAGGAACTAAAGCTGTTTGATCTTCAGAGGTACCTATAATCATTTCAAAATTAATACCGTCAGAATCGCTACCAGATCTGGCATTTATGAGTTCCTTTACATCATCTTGTTCTGCTTTATTATATTGTATGGGTAAACTATGATCTTCTCGCTCATTACGATCTTTAAGTTCATATTTTCTATTATATCCTATAGTTGGTAAATCTGAATTATTAAAAAAAGTACCGTTATTATTGATATTTACATTCGAGTTTCCTAATTCAAACCCTTTTGTGGTAAATCGTTGCTTAAAATACATTTTTACAGAATCGCCATGCTTTAAAACTTTATTTAGATTGTAAATAGAGTAATCATATTTTTTATATTGATTATCAGTTGTAAATCCGCCTTCAAAAGATAAACTATCTAATGTGACATTATTTTCAATAAGTTTCTGAATGTGAATAGATTTTATATTTTTACTAGTTGTATTTTTCAAAATATAATAGCCCGATACAGTGTAATCTCGTGTTTTTGGGTACAGTTCCATTTTTAAATTAACAGCTACTAATTTGGGTTGCGGCATGTATTCAAACTGTTTGAGTTCTTTTTCATAAGCAACTCTAAATGCAGTAGCTTCAGAATTCGTCCAATAGTCATTTATAATATTCGTATTGTAAAATATAACACTACCAAGGGTTATAAAGGTTAAAAGAACAAAGATCGAAAATTTAAAGAGCGATTTACTTAATTTGTATTTAGCAACTTTTATTCGTTTTAGCAAGTTGGTTTCAATACCTCTAACAGATACTAAAGATGCTATAATCAATAATAGTGTTCCGAAGAGAAACCAATATGATTTAATTAACAGATAAGGTTTTAAAAAGTGACCATAACCATTCATATCTGAATAGACTCCTAAAGAACTTCCTCCAAAAAAATATAAATCATGATCAAACCCAAATACCCCAAGTGTAATATTAGTTATAAAGAATATAATTACTAGCATTACACCTACAAATTTATGATTAACAAAAGATTGTATAAAAAATGCAAAAAAGGTATATAAAGCTAGAGACGGCAAAATTTCTATAAAAAAGCCATAAAAATAGATTTGAAACTCGTAGTTATAATACCCACTTAAAGTTTGAAATATGACTCCTGAAATAATTAAAGCAAGTATTAAAACAACATATATCAAGTTTAATCCAACATACTTACCCGCTAATTTTATAAAACTTGACATGGATGTTGCGTCGTAAATTAAATGGAGCTTAACACTACGCTCTTTCCATACTAATTCTCCTGAATAAAACACCAAAATAATTATGAAGAAATAAATAGATGTTTCTTGAAGTTCTTCAACAATAAAATATGTTGCTGGATAGCTATCAACTCCATATACAGTACCAAGGTTTACAGAGTTTATAAGAATGATAATCATACCACAAATAACAATACCCCAGAATGAAGGTTGCTTACAAATGTTTGCGAAATAAAACCAAGAAAACTGCTTTAATTGTGCCCATTTTGAGAGCATTCCATATTGTTTTTTGGTATTAGGTATAACAACATCATTAACTTTATAAACGTTTTTAATAGCTAATACTTGCTGCTTTTTTCTTTTAAAACGTTTTTCTTTAACTACATTAAAATTAAACTTTCTAGAGCCATATAACAACGTAATTATCCCTAAAAAAAACCAAAACAATTTGTTATATAGCAATGCTCCTGTAAAAGGAAGTTCCTGTATACTCTTCTCTAGGGCTGACCAAGATTTTGTGGCAAAAGTGGTGGTGGTTAATGAAAATGGATCTAGAATGGCTTGCCAATATTCATTAGTGATTGCTTTGGTAAGTATAAAAACCACAAATAAAATAATACCTTGTGTGTATACTACCACTAAATTTCTACTTAAAGCACCGGTTACAAAAAATAGAGATGCTCCAAAAAATATGGTTGGTAATGTTATTATTAGAAATGTTTTTAAATAAATAAAGGCATTAAACTCTAATAAATCATCAACATTCGTCCAGGGCATAAATTCGCCCAGCATCATACCAAATAAAACACCAGAAAACACAAAAAGTAAAACAACAAACGATCCTAAAAATCGACCTAGTAAATAATCCTTTTTATGAATTGGTGTAGAAAAAACTAAAGATTCTATATTATATTCAAAATCTCTTAACACAGAAACTCCCATAATCATTGAAGCTAAAATCATGAATATTCCTGTAATAGCTCCCATAGTTTTTGCAATTACTATCGGAGAGTTTTTTTTCATAAGTCCTAAATCTGTGCCTTGAAATATAAAATCTACCCCAACAATAGAAAATAGAAATAGAAATAAGAAAAACACATACGTATCTGGTCGTTTAATTCGATATTGTATTTCAAATTTAAAAATTGGATACCACATAATTAGTTAGATTTAGAATTAGTATCACTAAATATTTCTGAAAAATAGACGTCTTCTAATTCAGCGTTAATAAGAGAAAAACCATCTCCTGGATTTTCATCACTTAAAATATGAATGGTAGGTTTTCCTAGAAACAACTTTTCACTAATCACTTGATAATTTTCTTTGTAAAGAGGTAATTCTACTTTTTCGATTGTTTTTTTATAGACTTTGTCTTTTAACCCTTCCAGTATTTGCAGCGGCTGTCCTTTTAAACAAACTTGACCTTGATTAATAATAGCCATATTTGTGCAAAGTTCTTTAACATCATCAACTATATGTGTAGATAATATAACTACAGTATGCTCTCCTAACTCACTTAACACATTGTAAAACCTATTTCGTTCTAAAGGATCCAATCCTGCAGTAGGCTCATCAACAATAAGTAACTTCGGATTATTAAGTAATGCTTGTGCAATACCAAAACGCTGTTTCATACCACCAGAATATCCTTTAAGGTTTTGTTTTCTTACATCATATAAATTAGTTTTATATAAAAGTGCTTTCACTAATTCTTTACGTTCATTTTTATGTACGATTCCTTTTAATACAGCAAAATGATTAAGCAATACTTCGGCAGATATTTTTGGATACAAACCAAATTGCTGTGGTAGGTATCCTAATACCTGTCGTAACTCATTTTTTTGTTTTAATACATTTATCTCTCCAAGAGTAATAGATCCAGCATCGGCTTCTTGTAGTGTTGCAATGGTTCTCATTAAAGTAGATTTTCCAGC
Source organism: uncultured Tenacibaculum sp. (assembly GCA_938041625.1). GTDB lineage: Bacteria > Bacteroidota > Bacteroidia > Flavobacteriales > Flavobacteriaceae > Polaribacter. Next base: position 11,364 of record CALISK010000116.1, read on the forward strand.
ACCATTTGGTCCTAACAGTCCAAACATACCTTGAGGTATCTCTAATGAAATATTTTGCAAAGCTTTAATACCATTAGAATAGGTTTTTGATAAGTTATTAATAATGAGTTCCATACTATTCGTTTTTTATGAATTATCTACAGTAAACTTATTGGCTATTGTTAAGGCTAAAAAGAAAATGTGATACATCTAATGTTAAGTGTGATACAAATACTTTAAAGAGATGTAAACGTACTTTATCACTATTAAATAGTTATTTATCCCTTTGGTACTATTGTTTATCAACTAATTTGTAGGAAGACATTTATTTAATTAATATTGACATATGAAGTTGAAAATATCTGATAGAAAAAAGAAAATAATACATCGGTTTTATAAAATTACGCTTGTAATTTTAGGTTTAATTCTTGTTATTTTTAACGATACTTTTGGTAAATTAGAAGGATTTGTAGAGTTTATTGCATTGTATTTTATTGTAATATTTATCACAATTGCACATTGGATTTTTAAACAGATAAGATCAATTATTCGATTAAAGAATGAAAAAGAAAAAACAGAATTACTACATTTAAAAAGTCAAGTGAATCCACATTTTTTCTTTAATACACTCAACAATTTATATGGTTTAATGAAAAAAGATTCTAAAGAAAGGCAAATGGTACTTAAACTGTCTGATATGATGAGATATAGTATTTATGAAGGAAGAAAAGATTGGGTAACCCTTAAACAAGAATTAGATTATTTAAAAAACTATATTGAGCTTCAAGAAATTCGTTATCATAAAAAATCTGACATTCAGTTTTATCATAACATTAATAATTTTCAAGCTAAAATAATGCCTTTACTATTTATTATTCTAGTAGAAAATGCCTTTAAACATGGTTTGGAAAATTTAGAAAAAAACGCTTATATCCATATTAATTTAACCGAAAATGAAAATAACGTAAATTTTGTAATTGAAAATAATTTTGAATTACAACAGCCTTCCAATAATGAAGGAATTGGATTAAAAAACTTACAAAGAAGGTTAGAGTTGGTATACCCAAATAAGCATACACTTTCTTTTAAAGTTAGTACCAATACTTATAAAGTTATACTATCTTTAAAGATAAAATAATGAGATATTTAATTGTAGATGATGAACATATAGCTCACAAAATTATAATGGAATATTGTGAAATGCTTCCGCATATGAAGTTGCAAAAAAACTGTTATAATGCCTTAGAAGCTTTAGAGTATTTAAATACCTATGAAGTCGACTTAATTTTTTTAGATATAAATATGCCAAAACTTAAAGGGTTTGAGTTTTTAAAAATATTATCAACGCCTCCAAAAGTTATAGTTACTACGGCATATAGTGAGTTTGCTATAGAAGGTTATGAACTTAATGTTTTTGATTATTTATTAAAACCGTTTAGCTTTGAACGTTTTTTAAAAGCCGTAAACAAAGTTATGAGTTTACCTACCAGTGTAAAAAATGTTAGTTCGGTAGAAGTAGAAAATGATATAGTAAAGGAGCGTATATTTTTGCGCCAGAATAAATCATATATACAAGTAGAAGTAGCTACTATTTTATTTATAGAAGCTGACGGAAATTACACAAAAATTGTTTTTAAAAATGAAACTATTACAATAAGAGAAAAAATATCTGATATATTAAAATCACTACCATCAAACAATTTTATACGAGTGCATAAATCATTTGTAGTGGCTATAAAATATATTAATAGAATTGATGGAAATAGAATACATATTCAAGATCATATAATTCCAATTGGCAAGTTATACAAAACCAATCTTATTAAAATTTTGAATTAGAATTTTACCTGTAAACTATAATTCTATAGTGAGTAAATATTCCACAGTATTCAGTATTTCTAAATAAATTGTAATACTTAAATCTATTGTTTTAACAAAAAATTTCTGACAGCAATTCTTAACTTAATAACAAATTTCACTTTTTGTATAAAATATTAATAATATAATCTAAAATCAAGTAGCTTACAGATTTTATAATATTTTTGATGTAACTCCTCTACTACATTAAACATATTATCATCTTCTTTAAATAAATTAAAAAATTCTTTATCAAGATTTAAACTAGTAATTCCATTAAATTCATTACCATAGCCAGAAATACCTTTTGCACCAGTGATATCTAAAAAATACTGTGCTTCTTCTTCGTCTAAATCTAAAACTTTTGCATTTGAAAAATGTAAAATCTTCCCATTTAACCTACCTTCAAAAATTTCTGCAATTTCCTGTAAACTATAATAGTAGCCGTTTAAACAGATGCTATTTGATTCGCCAGTTATAACCAAGTAGATTATTTCATAATTTTTAAAATTATGATCATCCAAGACTAATGTATTTAAGCTTGCTTCAAAACCTTCAATAGAGTCGCATGTTTTATAAATACTGGCTACTCCATATTGCATGGTTAATTGTTCTAACTTTTTTTGAACTTCAGTAACATTTTCCGTTTCTATATCATCGACAGCTTCTAAAGAGTAAATGAAATAATCAGTATCTATAAATTGTTTTTGGGGTAATTGTTGTCTTTTTTGTAACAAATTTCAGATTTTTTGCAAAGTATTTAAAGCGCAAAAATAAGGCAACTCTTTTATTCTTTTAAGTGATTTTATGTAAAATACTTAAAACCCCTGTCTTTCATAATAACAGAACTTTTTTCTCTTATAACATTTTTCTGTAAAGTTTACTTTTTATTTCATTTTCTAGATTTGTTTACACAATATATTCTTTCATTCACTCAATAAACTCTTTCACTTACTCATTTTTTTTTCTCTTATATAACTAATAATAGAGATTTACATAATCAATGCAATAAAGGCGGTAACCGAAAAGCCCAATAATAAAAAGAGTAGGATTTAATATTTAGAATGATGCCAACAATTACACAAATTTATTGTCATAATAAAGGTGGTGATGCAATACATGATGACATGATGATTTTGGTACAGACTGATGCTGGACCACCAATTCGATTTCCCTTGTTTGGTTCCCATCCCATGCAAGATGGTGATGATTATTATCCTGGATCAGTATATTATTTTTCTACTACGGCTTATATTAGTCTTTGGGATCGTGATGGAGCTTTGAATTTTTGCGATGCTTCTGATATGTTAGGAGCTACTTGGGTTAGCTCTGGTAATGCAGATACCTTTGTAAAAGTTAGAGGAGACCAAGGAGCTCATTATACCATTTATTATACAATTACTCAGCAGGAAGAAGCTACATTTTCTGAAGGTTCTTCTCTAAACTCAGATTTACAGAAAGCAATCAGTGAAGATCTCTTATCTTGGGCTAAAACATCAGATGGTCAGGAAGTAATTGCGAAAACGAATCCAAGTGACTTAGAAGATTTACTGAAAGCAGCTTTGCTTTCTAAAGCTTTTTCAAATACTGCAGCACAATTACAATCCATGGAAAAAATCAAAGCGATATCTTTTGGACTTATGGCACAGGCAGATATTTTTTTGGGAATTGAAGGTTCTTTTGGAGTTGCTATCAACAGATCTGATTTTCAGTTTATAGGTATTGATTCTGATCCTGATGATGTAACTGCTTCAATATTTGCTGGAGGAGGATTTGTTGAAGGCATAGAGGATGGTATTGAAGGTACACTTGCCATTGGTATTTGGTTTGAAGATGCTGCAGATATTGGGGGTTTTTATGTAGGAGAAGAAGTAGATGTTGCTGACGGAGTTGGTGTCACTGCTGCTGCATTTGCAGGAAAAGATGATAAAGATGAGTTCAAAAATGAGGAAGGAGAGGTACAATTAGAAAAAGCAAAAGTTATATTTTTAGGTATTGACGTTGGTATTGATGATGGCACAGAGGCTGATGAAATTTACTTCTTTTCAGGAACCATGTCAAATATGCCAGTATCTCAATCTGGCGACTATAATCATATGGCTGTGTTAGATGATCTTCATTGTAAAGATGCACTTTCTTCTGATGCTAATTCTAAAGATCACGTATATATTGAATATACTGTAGATGATGATTCAACTGTATATCGTTATCCTATTTGGAATACGTTTGAAATGGCAGAAAATGATTTAGATCATTGGTATTGTGGAAATGCAATCAAGTTTAACACAAAATTTAATGTGAAACTTTACGTTGGAACTGGTTCTGCAAATGGTTCTCAAATGCTAGTGGATCAGATGGACTATACCATAGATCAATTTAACGTAAATAGCAATGTAGATAATCATTTTAAAGGATCGGAGGGCATTCATGATATTGATTATCATTTGCATGCTATAAAGTTGTATTAAAAGTATTCGATTAGTGAAGACTATAAATTAAGGTTTTCTTTTAATTGAAATGAATTCATTGGTCTTATTTCATAAAGTGTGTAAGTCAAAATATTGGGAGCCTCTAAGACTCCTAATATTTTTTCTTATAAAATTATCATATTTAGATTGTAAGTTTTTATCATAATAAAACAATAGAATATATTTTAACAAACTATATAAGATTTATACTTAAATTTGCTTTTTTTAAGTCTAAACAGTAGAAATATATGCCTTTTAAAAAATTAGATTCTATTATAAAAGAGAAGTTAGTAGAATTAGATTTTAATACTCCCACTCCATTTCAAACTAAAAGTATTCCTGTAATAAAAAGTGGTACGAATTTATTTTGTATTGCCCCTAAAAATAGTGGTAAAACAACAGCATTGATTCTTACCACAATGCAGAAATTAAAATGTAAAGCAGTTGGTACATCTGCTAGAGCTACTGTTTTAGTAGAAAATAATGAGAGAGCTTTGGAATTATATGAAGCTTTTTTAAAATTCACAAAAAGTACTTCACTACGTGTTTATGTTTGTGATGAAAGAGAGCATATAGATTTACTAAAATCTGAAATATTTGAAGGAGTAGATATTTTAATTACGACTCCTAAAACCATGAATAAACTATTGTTGTTAGAAGGTGTAAATACAACACAATTAAAAATATTTAGTATTGATAATGCTGAATTTTTATCTAAGAGTTCTGTAAATGCAGATGTGTTAGCAATTACGCAAAGTATTCATAAATGTCAATATGTTATTTATTTAGAAAAAATGAATACTGC
>CALISK010000117.1 GCA_938041625.1 uncultured Tenacibaculum sp.
CTGGTTATTCTAGTACTATAACTACAGAGTTAAACAACGTTACAAATCAAATAGAAAAGAACGGTTCAATTACCCTAAAAAGTGATCTTTATTTTTTAAAAGCAATTATTAATATGAAAAATAAAAGCTTTATAGAGAACATTGATAATGTAAAAAAATACACAACTTTTGTTTCTAAACATTTTAATAAACCATCATATAAAGCAAAAGAAAAATTACTTAATGCATATTGTCATTTTTATAATGGTTCTTGGGTTACTGCTTTAAAACAATTTGACAATAGTTATCTACTTTCTATAAAAGAAAATGACACATTAACAGCACTTACTAGTAAACTTTATAAAGCTTATATAACTTGTTTTACAATTAATGAAACTTTAGGGTTAAAAACATTGAAAAAACTGTATCGTGATTTAATAATAAAAAGCTATCCAAATCATTTAAAAAAAGATTTTAATGTTCTAAAACTTGAAATCATAGAAAGAATATTACGTTTTTACAGAATTAAAAAAGTTAATGATATAGATTCTCTTAAAAAGTACAATACATTATATAAAAATGAAGTAAAAAAGGTTAATGATAGCTTAGTTAATATAAAAATGTTTTTAATGGAAGCTTATATTTCTGCCAGACAGAAAAACGATATTGAAGTAAAAATAAATTTAGACTCTATCTCTGAAAAAAAACTTGATTTCTACAATCAAAAACTACTTTCTGAAGTATACTATTATCAAGAAAAATATAAACAATTTATAAGTATACTAGAAAACAGTCCCTATATAAAAAACATAAATGACAACAATGTAAATCCTTGGTTAAAAGAAGAATTTAAATTTTTAGGTAATGCTTATCAAAAAATTAATGACTTTGAAAAATCTGCTTATTACTTTAATATTTATGCCTCTGCTTCTAATAATTTTCAAAATATTATAGACTCTGTTTCAATAGCTATAAATGACACACAGTCTATCAAATTAGAAAAAGTAATTTCTAAAGATAAATCTAAGAATTCATTTTTTACTATTCTAATACTCTTTCTTTTATTATTTATTACTCCTCTTTTTTTCTTTTACTACAAGAGAAAAAAAGAAAAAACACACGCCAAATCTTTAAAAAACTTTTACCAAATAATACGGAATAACACAATTCAAAAAGAAACAAAAATAAAAGATAAAATTATTCAAAATATAATTGAAGGACTTCAAAAACTAGAAAATGATAAATTCTTTTTAAATGTTGAATGTACAGCATACAATACTGCAAAAAAGATAAAAACCAATACTACTTATTTATCTAAAGTAATGAACTCTCATTATCATAAAAGCTTCAATACATATATAAATGAATTAAGAATAAAATATGTAATTCAAAAACTAAAAAATGACAAACGTTACCTTTCATATAGTATTCAAAGTATTTCTGAAGAAATTGGTTATAAAAGTCAAGATTCTTTTACCAAAGCTTTCAAAGTGTATACTGGTATTTTGCCTTCTGTATATATTAAAAATTTAAACCATTTTAATAAAACAGATTAAAACCTAAGAATGAATTTTTTAGTATTTTCGAATTTCAATCTTATTTAAAATGAAAAAATTCTTCTTCTTTCTAATACCTTTAATATCATTAGCACAAACAAACACAGAAATTCATTTATTCGATATTTCAAATAAAGAAAATAAATGGACTGTATCTAATGGTAAAAATATTTCTAATAATGAAGGATACGATAGTCAACCTCATTTTTATGATGAGAATACAATACTATTTTCATCTACAAGAAATAATCAGACAGATGTTGCTAAATACACTATTTCTACAGGAAAAACAGCTTACATAAATAATACACCAAATGGAGGTGAATATTCTCCACAAAGAATACCAGGTTCTAAAAATATTTCTGCAGTTCGATTAGATACTGATGGAAAACAACGTTTTTATGAATATGATTTTACATCAGGAAAAGATAAAGAATTAATACAAGACTTGGTTATTGCTTATCCTATGTGGTATAATCAGAATATAATAGTATCTTCAGTAATAGTAAAAGATTCTTTAAATTTAGTTGTAAGCTATTTAAAAACAAAAATTAACACTACCATTGCAAAAAACACAGGCCGATCTTTTCATAAAATCCCAAACTCAAATTTGATCAGTTTTATGGAAAAAGATGGCTATTTATGGAATGTTTATTCTTTAGACCCTATAACAAGGCATATTCATAAAATTATGTATGTTTATGAAGGTGTTCAAGATATTTGTTGGTTACCTAATGGCCTATTATTATCTTCTTTGGGTAGTACTATTTTTAAATTTGACCCTAAAAAAGATAAAAGATGGTCTGTTTTTCATGAGTTTGAAAATGAAGACATTAATAATATTACAAGAATTACTGTAAATAAAAAAGGTACTAAACTTGCTATTACAGCAGAAGTTTCCCCGAAACATATTGTACAAAAACAATTAAATGCATATAACAATAGAGATCTTGAAAAATATATTAGTGCTTTTACAGAAAATGTAAAAGTTTACACTGGTCTTGAAAAATTAGAGTTTCAAAATAAAAGAGTATTCAAATTTAATATCGGTGAAGTAATGGCAAACACGAAAAGACACCACAAACTTATTAAAAGATATGTAAGAGATAATACAGTAATCGATGAATACTTAACGACTCTTACTAAATTTGATAAAAAGAAAATAACCTCTACCTCTATTGTAATTTATCAAATTACTAATGGTAAAATTAGTAGTATTCGTTTTTTATAATAAACAATTATCTTTCCTTATAGCGTACTAAAAGTCTAACTTTAAACCTCCCTTTGTTTAATTTGTAATTAAACCATAAATTTGTATAAAACTGATTATTAAAGAGAAAACTTTATCGTTTGTCTTCAATACTCTTTTTTTCTCAACATCATTGCTATTACAATCTAAAACTAACTAAGAATGAAAAATCGCTATTTAAAAATCTTACAAGAAATCTCTGTACATTCTAATCACGAAATTTCTTCACCAAAAATTGAAACTTTACTTCCTAATCAAATTATTCCATACAACAGAGAAAAGAGAAGAAATGGAATAAATTGGATGGAAATATATTTAAAAAATGATAAGATAGCCTACATAAAAAAAGAGCACGATACATTTTATAAATGTGAAAATGTTACTCTAAATGATGAGAAAGCAATTGGCTTTAATTATTCTCAAAAAACATCTCCACCTATTCCAATGGATAAACTTTTTTTTCCAGAAAATCACCCAGATTTGACAAATAATGAAGTAGGTAAATTTAAATTAGAAAGTGTAGAAGATACTTCTGAAAATAAAATTGTTCATATTACACTAGATTACCCAAAAGATTTAATTGACCTTGAAGAAATAGAATTTAAAAAAGATCATGAATTTTATGTCGTAAATAGTACCTATAACAAAAACGATATTTTTATAGAAGTAGATAATTTAAAAGGTAAAAAAGGTTTTTTGTTAAAAAAAACAAACTATTCTAACATAGCAGACAAATGGATGAGTAATCTCGCTATTACTATTGCTATACTAGTAGTTGTAGGTATTTTCTTAGCTTTTTTAGCAAGTGGTTGGATTGTTATTAGCGGACTAATGGTACTAGTAGGTTTTGTCGTTGCTTTTATTCTAATTTTCGTCCTTCAAATTGCACTTATGATTTTAAGAGGTATTTTTAATCAAATTAGAAAAAGGTTTTAATTTCTTTTTAAACTTTACATATCAATTAAAAATAAAAAAGAGGAAGTATAAAATACTTCCTCTTTCTAATTCTAATTTTTAAGCGATCTTATTTATTTTTTTCAGTATTTAATTTCACCAATTTATCTTCACTTTTTTGCAAACTAGCCTTTATTTTAACTAATTTATTTTCATGTTTTTTTATACGCTCTTCTATTTTAGCAACTTTAATCATTTTTTCTTTATACTGTTCTTCTGTAATTTTTCCTGAATCTTTTTCTGCTGCTAAACGTTCTTTTGTTTTTTCTATTTTACTATTTGCATTAATATTACGCTGTTCATAAGCCGCTATTTTATTTTTTTTATTTTCAATTTTTTCTTGAACTGCTTTTGCTTTTTCATTTTTAAATGCTACTTTTTTTGCTTTTAGTTCTTTTCTTTTCTCTTTAGTTGCTTCTTTGTAACCTTTTAATTTCTCTTTCAAATCAGGATTAGCTTCTAAATAAGCTTTTTTTTCATCCTTGCTCATTCCTTTCATTTTTTCTTTATGCTCTCCTAAAATTTCTTTTCTTCCTTCTTTAAGTTCTTTTTTAGCTTCTTTTATTTCAGCTTTCTTAGCTTTCATCTCCTCTCTCTTCGCTTTTCTTACTTCTTTCTCCTTCCCTTTCATTTCTTTTCGTTTCTCCTTCATTTCTTTCTTTAACTCCTTACGTGCTTTTCGTTCTTCCTTATTTTTCTGCGCATTAGTAACCCCTATAAAACCAATAAGCATTACAATTAATAAATATTTTGAAAATTTCATGGTATAAATTTTATAAGTTATCTAATTCGTTTATTTCAGTATCAATTTCTTTAGCTTCTTTCTCTAAAGATTCAACATCTTCGTTAACTTCTTTATTAACAGTTTCTATTTGTTTTTCTAATTCAACTTCTTTCTTTTTTTTGTCTTCTGCTTTTTTATCTACACAAGAAAACAAAATTGCAGATATCGTTACTAGTATTAAAACTATTTTTTTCATGAGGAATGTTTTATAAATTATGTCAACAAGATACTAATTACCATTTAATTACACTTAAAAAAAGCGTTACTTTTAAAACTATTTAAAGAAAAAAATCAACTCTTTATATTCGTTTCAAAACGTTTTTTTAAAAAATAAATTTGTGCGAAAATTAATACTGTAAAAAAGAAGCATGCATATAACATAATATTAGATACAGATATGCTTTCAAATAAATTTGGTATTTTAATTTTAGAGAAAACATCCAAATTAATTTTTGAAAAACCTATAGAACCAATCGATTTTCCTTTAGCAACATAAAGAATACTTACTACTAAAGTCCCTATTAATAAACTCCATGTCTTTTTAGATATTAAAGGATCTGCTTTATAAATTTCAGATTTTTCAAACTCTTGAATTGAGTCCATTATATTTTTAGTAAAATCTATAGATGGAGATTCACTTTCTATTTCATTAATATACTTTTTTGCAAAAGCATCTAATTCTTCTATATGTTTATTTTCTCCCATAATGATTAATTAATTCAGGTTCAACATCTCTTTTAACAATAGTTAACAAACGTTTTCTAGCTCTGTGCAATTTAACTTTAACATTCGCTTCCGACAAATCTGTAACTTTAATAATTTCTTTTAAACTTAACTCTTCAAAATAAAACATCCAAAGAATAGAACGTTCCTCTTCTGGTAATTTTAGTAAACAAGTATTCATTACTACAGCTCTTTCTTTTCGTTCTAAACTTTCTAAAATACTCTCTGTTCCACTTATTTTATTAATAGTTATTTCGTCAATAGTATCGTTATTATACTTTTCTTTATTCTTCTTAATAGCATCTAAACAATTTCTATACGTAATTTTATACAACCACGTAGAAAATTTAGATTCTCCTTTAAATTTATCCAATTTTTTATACGCTTTTATAAAGGTATCTTGTGATACTTCTTCTGCCTCTTCTCTATTCTTCATCATTTTTAAAGCCAAACTATATACCATTACTTTATATTGCTCTACTAAAAAAGCAAAAGCATTGGTATCCCCTTTCAGAGTTTTATCTATATATATTTGATCGTTAATTGTAGTCATTTAAAGTTTGACATATATATTGAAAAAAAGGTTACACAAAATTTGAAAAATATTTTTTTTAAAAAAAACTGTAACCTTTTTCAAAAGATAACGGTCATACCTTCACAATACAATAAAAATAAACATTAAAAAACAATAATATGGAAGTAGCAATAGTATTTATGTTCTTATTTGCAGTAATTTTTGGAATCTTTTATTTATTCTATTCAACAAGAAACAAAGAACGTTTAGCTTTAATAGAAAAAGGAGTAGATGCAAAAATATTTATGAAAGGGGAAAGAAAAAAATCTACCTTAACAGGAAGAATCATTGTCTTGAATCTCTCTTTATTACTAATGGGAATTGGTATAGGTGTATTTATAGCTTTACTATTAACAACCTATTTACAGTTAGAAGAAGGAGCTGTATACCCAGCAATGATCTTTTTCATGGGAGGATTAGGTTTGTTTACAGGTTTTAACCTTACAAAAAAGTTAGATAACGAATAAAAGAAATTATTTTTCAATACATTTAATACATAAAGCACTCTATAATTTATAGAGTGCTTTATGTATTAAAAATACTATGTATTTTTAAGCCAAATTATAAAGGTAAATGAGTACTAATTATAAAGACAAAAAATTTCAGGAATTACTGGATAAGCTTCAACAGGAAAGTTGGCAATTAGAACTTATTATATCTGGATTTGCAATTTTCGCTTTATTTACGGTGTACCCTAAAATAACTCTTGCTCTACAAGTAGCTCAAAACGATAACGAAATTCCTTATTTCGTTATTATGTTAATTGCTTTAATTGCTTGTTCCATTTTACTTTTTAATTTATTAGTACATGTAATACTAAGAGGTTTATGGATTGGTGCATTAGGACTTAGATATGTTTCTGGTGATATCGATTTTGAATCTTTAAATTATCATAATCGATTTACAAAATACTTAAAAAAGAAAATAGTTTCTTTTGATAAATATGTAGCAACGTTAGAAAATTATTGCAGTGTTTTATTTGCTGTTTCTTTTCTTTTAATTTTTTATGTTATTTCTATTACTATGATGATTTTGGCTATTGTAGCCATCTCTATTCTCATTTTAGATAATGATAGTTTACCTAAAACTCCTAGAATTATAATAGGTGTAATACTTTTAGTATTCTTTAGCTTTGGAGCTATTTTTACTTTTTTAGATTTTATTACACAAGGGTATTTAAAAAAGAAAAATTGGTTATCTAAAATTTATTTTCCTTTTTATTGGGTTTTTAGTTTTGTTACACTTACTTTTTTATACAGACCCTTAGTCTATAATTTTTTAGATGATCGTTTTACCAAAAGGCTTAGTTTTTTTCTTGTTCCTGCTTATATTACCATTTTAATATTTACTTCTTTTAAATATAAAAAATCAAATTATTTACATCGTCCAAAAAATTTAAGTTCTACCATATATTTAGATAAAAGAGAATATGACAATTTACTTACTAAAGAAAAAGACTTTGTAAAAAGAGCTAGTATTCAATCGAAAGTTATCACAGATCCTTTTGTAAAAATATTTAGGGTTTTTGATGAAAACGTAGAAAATAACATTTATAAATACCATCCTTCTTTAAAACCAAAAGAAGATGAAAGAGGCTTTAAAAGTGGTATTCATTTTTCTGATGGGAATAATTTTTCATCTAAAAAAAGAGATAGTCTTTCTAAAAAATATCTTGCTGTCTTTAATTCAATGTACAAAGTACAAATTGATTCTATAAACTATAAAACAGATTTTTTAATTAGTAAGAATAAACAAAATCAAATTGGTTTTGAAACCTATATATCTACTTCTAAACTTATAAAAGGAAAACATACTTTAAAATTAAATAGAAGTAAAATAAAAGAATCAGATACTACACAAGTTACAGATGCAATCATACCTTTTTGGTATTTTAAATAGGTATTCTGAAACCAGATAACGAATAAATTTAAACACAGATCATAAATATGTTAAGAGAATACACATTAAATGTATTCTCTTTTTTGTTTTGTAAATTGGTTGCTCAAACACAATTTAAAATGAAAAAAGTATTTAGTATTTTAATTATTGTACTGTCTGTTATAACTTCTAATTCTCAAACAGATACTAAAATATATGATATCATTAATAATGTATCTTCAGAAAGAATTAAAAATGATATTACTAAACTAGCAAATTTTGGTACACGACATACTTTAAGCGATACTATTTCTAATACTCGTGGAATTGGTGCTGCTAGAAGATGGATTAAAAATGAATTCGAGAAAATATCAAAAAACTGTTCCAATTGTTTAGATGTTTTTTATCAAAAAGATTTAGTAAAAAAAGGAGCAAATCAAAGAATTACAAAAGACGTTTGGGTTGTTAATGTCGTTGCTGTACAAAAAGGAACAAAAACCCCAAATAACTATATCATAATGAGCGGAGATATTGATTCGCGAATTACAGATCCTAATAATTATACAGATGATGCTCCTGGCGCTAATGATAATGCTACAGGAATGGCTGGTGCAATGGAAGCTGCAAGAGTTTTAAGTAAATACAAATTTGAAAATAGTATTATTTACGTGGGCTTATCTGGTGAAGAACAAGGATTGTTTGGAGGAAAAGGACTTGCCAAATACGCAAAAGAAAAAGGGTGGAACATTGTAGGTGTTATGAACAATGATATGATAGGAAACATTAAAGGTGTGGATGGTGTAATTGACAATCGTACTTTCAGGATTTTTTCTGAACCTGTTCCTCCTACTGAAACTGAAAAACAAAGAAGAGCGCGTCGTTTTTATGGTGGTGAAGTTGATGGTATTTCTCGTCAATTAGCACGTTATATCTATAAAACAACAAAAACATATATGCCAGAAATGAATCCGAAAATGATTTATCGTTTAGATCGTTTTGGTCGTGGTGGTCATCATCGACCTTTTAACGATGCTGGTTTCCCTGGTATTAGAATTATGGAAGCACACGAAAATTATACCCAACAACATCAAGATATTCGTACTGAAAATGGTATTGAATATGGAGATCGTATAAAATTTGTAAATTTCGAATATGCTAAAAAATTAACTGCTGTAAATGCAATTAATTTAGCTAGCATTGCTTCTGCCCCACCTTCTCCAAAAAATGTAGGAATTGGTGGCATTGTTCAAGCTTCTGCAAAATTTTCTTGGGATAAAGTTAAAGGAGCAAAAGGATACAAAATTTATTGGAGAGATACTACTTCTCCTACTTGGGATCATTTTAAATATGTTGAAAATATAAATGAATTTACTTTAAAAGGTATTGTTGTAGATAATTTCTTTTTCGGAGTTAGCGCAATAGGAGAAAACGGACATGAAAGTATTGTTAGTTTTCCTTCTAAAATTATTCGATAAGTAAACTCCCTAGAGGTATTTGTAAGAAAAAAACATTAGAGTTTCGAGGCTAACACCGAGGTATTACACACTTTCGTGGTACCAATAAATTTAATTTTATATTCATAATTACTTGTTTTTTGTTAGATTTAATCTAAACTATGCTAAATCAATATAATAATGACTATAAAACTAGTTGATTCAGAAAAGGAGCTTTTACAAATATTAGAAATTCAAAAAAGTAATCATCATGATAACATACCATTAGAAACTCAAAATTCTAATGGTTTTGTTACTGTAAAGCATAATTTAAAGTTAATAAATAAAATGAACTCTAAAGCAAAACAAATTGTAGCTACCGAAAATAATGTAGTAGTTGGTTATGCTTTAGTTATGCTAAAAGAATTTAGAGACTTCATACCAGCTTTAGTTCCAATGTTTACAATATTTAACACTGTTAAATATAAAAACAATACAATAAGTAGTTACAATTATTATGTAATGGGACAAGTATGCATTGCTGATTCTCATAAAGGAAAAGGAGTTTTTAAAAAATTATATGCCAAGCATAAGGAAGCATACTCACAAAAGTTTGATTTTTGTGTAACCGAAGTATCTTCTAATAATATTCCTTCTATGAAAGCACATTTAAAAGTAGGTTTTAAAACAATACATACTTATAAACATATTAATAACGAGTGGAATATCTTAATATGGAATTGGCTTTAAAAACTTACTTTTTTTTAGATATTCAGATATAAAAGATACAAAAACCTCAAAAGCTTTACAATATAATTAACACATCTTACCTATAATTAATAATATTTTTACAAAAAATTAATCATTTTTAAACAAATTTAACATGTATATAAAACGACCAAGGATAGTACTATCCATTTTCTTGGCGCTCGCTATTTTTAGTGTAAATGATATAAATGCGCAAAGAAAAAAGAGGAAAAAAAATAAAAAAGGGGCAGATAAAACTGAAATGCCTAAAAAGAAAAAGGAAAAACCTAAAAAAACAATTGCAGACTTAACCAAGAAGAGTATAAAAATGGAAGGTTTATTCACCATTTTTCAAGACTCTTTAACCGGTAGTGTAAAACTTTTAGTTAAAAAAGATCAATTAAATAAAGATTACATCTACTTTTCTCAAGTAGCAAATGGAGTTACACAAGCTGGTGCTTTTAGAGGTTCTTTTAGAGGTTCAAGTATCTTCCATATAAAAAAATACTTCAATAAAATAGAATTTGTAGCTCCAAATACTTCTTTCTATTTCGATAAAAGTAATGCACTTTCTAAATCTGCAAATGCAAATATTAGTGATGCACTTATTTCTAGCTCAAAAATTTTAGCTACTGATGATAAAAAAGGAGAGTACTTAATAGATGCTACTGGTTTATTTTTATCTGAAACTTTAACTAGAATTAAATCACCTAGTTTTCCTGGTAGTTCTCCATTCAGATTTAAATTAGGCCGTTTTGATAAGAATAAATCAAAAATAAACAACATTAAAAACTATCCTGAAAACACCAATATTAAAACTGAATATGTATACAACAACCCTAGTGTTTTAAATGGTGGTGGAAGAGCAATAAAAGATGGTAGATATGTTTCTATTCAACTTTTTCATACTTTCATGAATATGCCTAAAGAAGGTTACACACCTCATTTTGATGATCCTCGTGTTGGTTATTTCACTACCCAGGTAAATGATATGACCAGTACAGAAACTATTAATTATAGAGATTTTGTACACCGTTGGAGATTGGTAAAAAAAGATCCAAGCGCCGCTATTTCTGAACCCGTTACTCCTATTACTTGGTGGATAGAAAATTCTACTCCAATTGAATGGAGAGAAACTATTAAACAAGGGGTTTTAGCTTGGAATGTTGCTTTTGAAAAAGCTGGATTTAAAAATGCAATGGTTGTTAAAATACAACCAGACGATGCTGATTGGGATGCTGGTGATGTTCGTTATAATGTATTACGTTGGACTTCTTCTCCTAATCCTCCTTTTGGTGGTTATGGACCTAGTTTTGTAAATCCTAAGACAGGTGAAATTCTTGG
>CALISK010000118.1 GCA_938041625.1 uncultured Tenacibaculum sp.
TTTACAATAAGCGGTGTTGTTTTTACAATAATTCCAGTATTTATTATTAGTAAATCTTTACAACAGGAGTTAAATGTAAAAATGTTTTTAAATCTTTTTGGATTTGTTTTATTAGCCATGATTTTTGGTATGGCTATAAAATTAGCTAGAGATAGTTTTAAAAGGAGACAAGAAGAAAAAGAAGCAGAATTAAAACTATTAAAGGCACAGTTAAACCCTCATTTTTTATTTAATACGTTGAATAATTTATATGGATTATCTGTTGTTAAGTCAGATAAATTACCTAGTTTAATGTTAAAGCTTTCCGATTTATTACGTTACAGCTTATATGAAACAAAAGAAATAGTTGTTCCGTTAGAAAAAGAAATAAGTTATTTAGAAAATTATATTTCTTTAGAAAAAATTAGATTAGAAGAACAAGCAGAAATTAATTTTTCAATTAAAGGAGATATAAGAGGAAAGCAAATAGCGCCTATGTTGTTAATTGTTTTTGTAGAAAATGCATTTAAACATTTATCTACTGTAAATAAAGAGATAAGTAAAGTTACAGTTACAATAAGTAGTACTGAAGATACATTAAGTTTTTTATGTGAAAATTCATATGAAGAGATAGATGTAAAAGAAAATAATTTAGAAAAAGGAAAAAGTGGAATAGGTTTAATAAATGCAAAGAAGAGATTGAATTTAATATACGCTAATCTTCATAATTTAGAGATACAAAAGAAAGGTGGTAATTTTTTGGTTGATTTAAAACTTACACTGTAAATATGAAAATACTTCGATGTTTAATTGCCGATGACGAACCTATAGCACGCCAAATAGTGGAGAGCTATATTAAAGATATACCTTATTTAGAATTAGTGTCTTCTTGTAAAAATGCATTTGAAGTAATGGAAGTTTTACAACAAGAGACTATCGATTTACTTTTTCTAGATATTAATATGCCAAAGTTTACTGGAATTAGTTTATTAAAATCATTAACTAAAAGGCCAAATGTTATTATAACAACTGCGTACCCTGAATATGCAATAGAAGGTTTTGAGCTTTCTGTTACCGATTATTTATTAAAACCTTTTTCATTAGAACGTTTTTTACAAGCTGTTTTAAAAGTACAACAAAAACAAAATACTGATAAAGCAGCAATTAAAGTAATTCCTACTATTGAAAAAGAACAAAAATCATTATTTGTAAAAAGTGATAAAAAAATTATTAAATTAAATTTTGAAGAAGTTACTTATATTGAAGCATATGGTAATTATATAAAAATTTATACAGATACAATGATTCTTACATCACAAACCTTGTCTGAGTTTTTAGGTAAACTACCTAATAATTTTTTGCGAATTCATAAATCGTATGCAATAAATTTCAATCATTTAAAGTTAATAGATGGAAATCAAATTTTTTTACAAAACGAAGTGAAACTACCTATTGGGAAATCATTTAAAAAACAAGTAATAGAAAAGATTGATAATGAAATAAGTTAAATGAAAAAACACATTGTTTTTTTCTTATTTTTGTCGCTGTTAAATTTTTAAAATGTCTAAGAAAACCATAGCTATACTTACTGTTATATTAGCAATATTAATTGATCAAATTAGTAAAATATATGTAAAAACTCACTTTTATTTAGGAGAAGAAGTTACAGTGTTTGCTGATTGGTTTATCATTCACTTTACAGAAAACAATGGTATGGCATGGGGATTTGAGTTTGGAGGTAAAGCAGGAAAATTATTCCTTACTGTGTTTAGATTAGTGGCAGTTACGGGTATTGTTTTTTGGTTAGTAAAAACAATTAAAAACAAAATACATTCGGGAGTAGTAGTTGCTATTTCATTAATATTAGCTGGAGCTATTGGTAATATAATTGATTCTGTTTTTTATGGTGTGTTATTCAACACACCAAAAGGGAAAGGAATTGCTACCATGTTTTCAGATGATCCATATGGAGAAATGTTTTTTGGAAAAGTTGTAGATATGCTATATTTTCCGATGTATAAAGGAGATAGCTTTACTTTTTTTAATGCCATTTTTAATGGGGCTGATAGTTGGATTACTATAGGAGTTATACTATTGTTTATTTTTAACAAACAAGCTTTTCCTAAAGAAGAGAAAGAAATTAAGAAAACTTCATAAGAACTGTAATGAAGGAATATTTTCAACTTCGAATAAAAATGTTGAACAGACATTTTAAAGATTTCGGAGTCGAACCTATTTTAGCATATCCAATTGTAATTCTTATTTTTACTGGTATTACCACTTTTTTATATGGCAAATTACAAGAGTATGCCATTTTTATTTATTGTTTTATAGCAATAAGTATCTTATCTAAATTAGGAGAAAAAAAGAGAAATGATTTTTTAAAAAGTTGCTTTATAAAAAGAAATTATTTTAAAGTAAGATTGATAGAAAACAGCTTACTAGTGTTTCCTTTTATCTTATATATACTTTATCAAAAATATTTTTTTTATGCTGTAATTTTATATGTTATTGCACTTGTATTAAGTTTCATTATTTATAATGCTACTGCAAATTTTACAATACCAACTCCTTTTAGTAAAAAGCCATTTGAATTTTCTGTAGGGTTTAGAAATACATTCTATATATATCCATTTATATATTGGTTAACTTATAAATCAATTGAAGTAAATAACTTCAATCTAGGTGCATTTTCTTTGATTGCATTATTTTTTATGCTGTTAAATTATTATTCTAAAATTGAAGATTCTTATTACGTTTGGATATATAAGAAGTCTTCCAAAGATTTTATTGTAAACAAGATAAAAATAGGAATTACCTATGGTATTATTTTAAGTCTACCAATTTGTATTGCTTTAAGTGTTTTTTTTAATACTTATATTCTTATTATATTTTCCTTTCAGCTGGGAGGTCTGTTTTATCTAGCACAGGCTATTGTAGCAAAATATTCAATATTTCCTGAAGAAGTTAATATACCGATAAGAATATTAATAGTTATGAGTATGTTCTTTCCTCCGTTCATTCTTATTACTTTACCTTATTTTTATTCAAAATCTATAGAAAAATTAAATGCTGTTTTAAATGATTAAAATTGAAAACCTTTCTAAAAAATACGGTAAAATACAAGTATTGAATACTATTAATATAGAATTAGAGAGAGGAAAGGTTTATGGAATTGTAGGAGAAAATGGATCTGGAAAAACAACTTTGTTTAGGTGTATTGCTGGAATGGAGAAATATAATGGTAAAATTGAAACGATTCAAAATATGAAAGACTACTTAGGTTTTTTAGAAACAGAATCTTATTTTTTTTCAAAAATTACAGGAAGAGAATACATACAGTTGCTTTGTAATGCTAGAGAGAAAGAGTTGGTAAATATTGAAGAAAAAAATATTTTTGATTTACCGTTAGATAAATACGCTACAGCTTATTCTACAGGAATGAAAAAGAAATTGGCATTAACAGCCATTCTTCTTCAAGGAAATTCTGTTTTTATCTTAGACGAACCTTTTAACGGGGTAGATATTCAAAGTAATATTATTATTACAGAGCTCATTCATAAGTTAAAAGAACTTGGGAAATTAGTAATTATTTCTTCCCATATATTTTCGACATTAGCAGATACTTGTAATGAAATTCATTTATTAGAAAATGGGAGTTTTGTTAAAAAAGTATTTAAAGAAGATTTTTCTAAATTAGAAGAAGAAATGAAATTACGAACTGTAACGAATAAAATAGATAAACTAAATTTAGTTTAGTACATTGTATTCATATTCATAAAACCTTATTATAATGCGTTTTTTAAAATATTTAGTTGTTTTTATATTAGGATTTTTAATTGCTAAGTTTTGGTATGATAGAAAAGAAATAAAACATCAGAAAGAGGAAATTAAAGTAATGGTTAGTGGAATTCAGAACTTAAGTAAATTAGTAGTTTCTGAAGGTAACTATTCAGAAATGTATAGTTTTTCAGATACTAAAAAGTATCTTTTTGATTATGTTCATTTTCAAAAAAAAGCGATTCTCTCTGTAAATGCAAAAGTTGAAGTTGGTTATGATTTATCTCAATTAGAAATTCAAATAGATAGTATAGGGAAACAGATATTTATCAATAAAATACCTAAAGAAGCTGTTACAATTTCACCAGATATTAAATATTTCGATTTACAACAAAGTAAGTTTAATAATTTTTCTAATCAAGAACTAAATTCTTTAAATGACAAAGCTATTTTAAAGATAAAGGAAACTATAGCCTTTACGAATCAGAAAAAAGAAGCTAAAGCACGCTTATTTGAAGAGTTGTCAAAAATATATCAATTATCAAAAATTTACAATTGGAAAGTGGTTGATAATACTGGGTCAAAGCTTTTAGACATTGAAGAGTTTAAACATTAAAATTACTCTATGAGTTGAATTTAAGCGTTTATACATTTAATATTTACGCTTTTTAAATTAGTATTGTTAATCTTGGTGAGATGTCTTTTTTTTGGTTAATAATCTAAAAATAAATATTATTTTAAAATCTAAATTAAAATGAAAAAATCAATCTTAAACCTAGGAAAAAGTTTAGCTAAAACTGAACAGAAAAAAATTAATGGAGGAATACAAGATCGCTTATGTACTTATTGTGGTTATTCAGCTCTTAATGTGAGATTATGTTTTATAGCTGGTGTTGGAACAGTTGAAGAACCTTGTGTTCCTAGATAATTATCAGTTTTTTCTATTTTATTTTAAAGTAAAATGTGAAAGATCAAATTTCACTTAGTAACACATTGTAAAAATAGCGTAAATAAAAAACAGGATTAATTTATTTATAATTTAATCCTGTTTTTTTTATCATAGTGAAGATTGATTTACATATCTCTCAATTTCTAGTCAGTGTTTTCAGCTTTTTAACAGACTTTCTAAGTGCTAAAACACAGAGTTTATTACAGTTTTATTTGTTGTAATTATAATTTTTGTGTTTTCTTTTAAGTTAATTCTTATTTCTATTAGAAAACCAAAGCAAATTGTGAGCTCATAACAATTTGAGACCATTATAATATCGATTTAAGCTTCAGTTTATATTTGTAGCTTTCTTGTTGATAGATATGTGGAATGAACGTTTGTAAGAGTTATTTATCATAAAAAAACCCTAATAGGATCATTATAAAGGAAATAATAAAAGGAATTTTCCAAGGTAATTTAGAAGGTTTGTAAACAAAATGAAAAATGCTAGTTATAATAAATAAAAAGAAAGCAATTACTCCAAAAATCATCATTTCAATAAAAGCACTAGGAACATGACTGTGAGAAGATTTTTCTGAAGGTATTAAATACCAAATAGAAGATGTAGTTTGTAATACTATAATTGTAAATAGAATGATTTTCTGCTTCACTTAATTCGGTAATTTCTTACTTAATAAACCATAAATAAAAGCGCCTAAAACAGCACCTAAAAGAACAATTAAAATAGAAATAACTCCATTTCCTAGTA
>CALISK010000119.1 GCA_938041625.1 uncultured Tenacibaculum sp.
ATCATTTAAATTACGAGTTTCAATATGATACTTAGTTCTAATTTTTTCTAAGAAATAAGTGATTTTTTTAGTGGCTAAATTTTTATGATTTTCTTCTTTTTTATATAGGTTAGCAATTGTATGTGTAAAGTCTTTAGTTGAGTTTTTTAACGACTTCATTTCAGGTATTGCACGTTGTTTTCTTCTGGCATTGAATAGAAGAAAAGCTATTAATCCAAAAAAACCTAAATATAAAGACCATTTTAAGGAAGGGTGCTTCATAAAAAATTGTAAAGCAGATTTGCCGTCGTCTTGGTTTTTGTTGCTTGTACTTCTTCTAATTTGTGGATCCCAAATAATTTCTCTGTTTGGTAAATATGAAAATGCATTAGAAGCATAATTCTCATTTTTATTTAATAAATAATAATTAGTGAAAGCAATAGGTTGTGTATGTAAAAAGATATTTCCATTAAAATGACGAATCTTTATGAAGTTAGGTTTTGAGGTAACTCTATCAATTTTTTGAGTACCTAAAATAGTTGTTGTAAGCGTATCATACTTTGAAAAATAATTTTTCCTAATATTTCTATCAAATTTAAAAGTAGTGTTTTTAAATTGTTTATTCTTTAAAGTGAAAGTACTTTCTAAATCTCTTAAATCTTCAACGGAATATACTTCTTCATCAAGATTAGTTGTGTCAAATTTTAAAGATTCTTTTAAGTAATCATTAAAATAGTTTAGTGATAAAAAAACATCGTTTCCAGAAGCAACAAATTTTAAAAGTTTTTCTAAGCTTTCTTCATCTAATCTATAAGCAGTAGATTTAATACAAATGTAATTGGCAATATTAGCTTCATCTTCATAATAAATGTCATTAAAATAATCATAGATATGTTTATTTAATAATGTAAAATCATTATCGCTAAATAAATGTTCGGTTTCATTTGCAATTATGTAAGTACCAAAAGGATCTTTAGAACGTTCTCTATAGTTTTCTCTCCAATTTGTTTTTGTATTACAACCCCAAAAAAAGAAGCTTAAAACAATAAGACAGGGTAGAAGGGACGTTATTTTTTCTCTTTTAATCAACTACAATTTATTTAAAAATGATTGGTATTTATTTTCTATAGTGGCAAATTTAGAATGATCAATAGTAAACTCACCATACCATACATAATCATAGATATATAATAAATAAGAAAAGTTTTTTCTTAATTCAGTCTTTTTTAAATCGAAAAGATATTCAGTATTAGTTTTGTCTTTATCAAACGTTATTAATTCTTTATCAGACATTTTTTTGAGTAGAAACAAATAATAATATCGAGTAGCTTTTCTAAAATCACCTTCTTTTTTAGCCTTTTCAACTAATTTTAAATAATCATTAAGATGAATGTTTTCATCTTCATTTTCAGAAACGATAGCAACTTTTGCTATTTTCTTTTTTCGATTAAAATTCCAAAGAGAACCATCATTGTTTAAAATACTTTTTGTGATAATAAGAATAACGATTAGAGCTAGTAGATATGGAAATATGGTTGTTAAAAAATTAACAAAAGATTTTAAAGAACTTAAATCAGCTGGTTTATTTCTTTTGATTTTTTTAGGTTTTTGTTTTTTTGGAGCTTCATATTCTTTATAATCAAATTCAAAACTATTATATTTTGATTTCAAGTTATCATCAAAAGATCTATTTTCAATAGGTTCAATATCTTTCAAAGAAGATGAATTATTAGAGCTTTGACTACTAGCTGAAATACTAAGAAAAATTAAAAAAAGGAATACTATTTTTCTCATTATTTAATTAGTTTTTTAGCAGCTACCTTATGGGGTAATATTAAATAATAATAAGAAATGGATATTAACGAAGTAGCAATAATTAAAAAACAAACAAATCCTGGTACTTTATTATAGTATCTAGTAACATAGCCTTCTAAAAAAGCAGCTACAAAAGTAAAGGGAACTGTACTTAAGAATATGAAAAATGCTTCTCTTATACCTATTTTAAAAGATTCCAACCTCTTTAAAGCTCCTGGGAATAAAATACTGGCACCAATAATATAACCGCAACCAGCTTCTATAATCATACCAAAAATCTCATACGTTCCATGAATCCATATACCTTTTAAACTGTCTAGTAATGAGTTGTTTTGATAGAAGAAAGCTTGAAAAACAGCAACCATAATACCATTTTGTATAATATAATAACCAGACCCTATACCTAAGAATAAACCAGAAAGAAACATATAGATACCAACTCTTAAGTTATTGGAAAATATTCCTATAAAACTACCCCAGTTACTACCTCCTTTGTAAATAGCTAAAGCATCACCACTTTCAATATTAGCTAGTGTTTCTTCTACATACCCATTACCCAATATTTCTCGAGCAAAGTTTTCGTCATTAAAAGTAGATAATAGTCCTATAAAAAAACAAACAAAAAAAACAGAAAAGGAAATGTACATGTATTTTCTATGCTTATATAGTAATAAAGGGATAGTTTCAAAGAAAAAAGCTAATAAGACATTTTTATCTTGCTTTTTTGTGTGATAAATTTTTCCGTAACTACTTTTTGCTAGCTTATTTAAATAAGGAACAACATTACTTTTCGGATAGAAAGATTGTGCATATGATAAATCATTCATGATTTTTATATGCAAATCGGCAATTTCATCTGGAGTTTTTTCATTTTTATTTGAAATTACTTCCTCTAATTCAAGCCATTTTTCTTTATTTTGCTTTATGAAAGCGATCTCTCTCATAAAGCAAATGTAAAAATTGTATGAAAACACTACAAGTAAATACTACACAAAATGTTAAAATAAATTTTGAAGTAGCAAATGTCGGTCAAAGGTTACTAGCTTTTGTACTAGATAATATTATAAAACTAGCATATATCTACTTCTTAACAAAGTTTGTAGATATGAGGTTTATAGGAGATATTGTTGAACAAGATTATTGGTCTAGAAAAGCTTTGGGTATTTTATTTTTTTTACCAATTACATTTTATTCATTGTATTCTGAAATCTTATTAGATGGACAAACAATTGGAAAGAAAGTATTGAAAATAAAAGTAATAAATATTGAGGGATTTAAACCTTCAATTTTAGACTATACAATACGTTGGTTTTCAAGAATTGTAGATTTTAATTTCTTTATATTAGTATTTGTTTTATTTAATAGCCAAATGCATGGTAAAGATTTTTATATTTGGTTATGGTTCATTTTTTTATTAGGAAAATTAATAGGCTTTTTTATGATTGTTTTTACAGATAGAAACCAAAGAATGGGAGATATTTCTGCAAATACGGTGGTTGTTTCATTAAAAGATACAGCAAGTTTTTCTAGAACTATTTTAGA
>CALISK010000120.1 GCA_938041625.1 uncultured Tenacibaculum sp.
AGTCTTGGATAAGAACAACCTATTCTTGGGTTAGTGATGATAATCTTAATAGATATTTTAACGAATTCTGTTTTAGAATAAACCGATCCCAAAGTAAGCCTACAATATTCAATAAATTGATTACGAAAATGGTACTAAAAAATAAAATTTATCAAACAGAATTAATAAGTAACTAACTACTGACCTCTAAAAATTAATATTGATAATAGAATTTTCACTAATTTCTTCTCTAAAAAAGTAACAGCTTTTACTTTATAAAACTTCAAACTAATTGACTTTTGATTAAGTAGGACTCAAATTAAAAAGGAAAACTGCCTAAAAATTAATTTTAGGCAGTTTATTAATTTTTCAAAAACTAGATGAAACTATTTAAGTTTATTCCAAGTTAAAACTTTAGTTTGTATTGCTTTCCAATCTACTGATTCTTTTGCTTTTTCTAAATGTTTAGCTAATTCAGTATCATTCATATTAAACATTTTTTTGGCTACTTCATATATCGATTTACCTGTATTTATATCATCTAAAACATTCCTATTTACAGTATTTAAAGCATAACAAGCTGATGCTCCAATCTCGTATGATAACTGGAAGTTAAACACATCATTTAAAATTTGTTTACTTTTAATTCCATACTCATTTTCTAATACTGTTCCTTCAATAAAAGGTTCTGATGCTCTTTCAGGAAAAATAGATCTTAATGCCATTTTTTCAATATATCTTGCTGTACCTTCTCTAGTTTCTGTTAAATTATAACTACTTGATTCTAATTGCTTAGATCTTATAGCTACATATTGTTTTAACTTTTCTTCTAAGGCTGATTTATTTAAATTTCCATTAGGAAAATTCTTGAAAATTTGATGCATTAAAGTTCTTAACTCCAATAATTCATTAGAATTTCGTTGTCCTTTAAATTCCTTAACAACTATTATTGCACTCTTTTTAAACGTAAGTTCTTGAAAAGTATGAAAGTTTTCATGTATTAAAAAATCAATACTACCAAAAGTAACTGAGTTTACGTCAAAGAAACCACCTGGATATGCTTGTAATTTTTCTCCAGCAATTACTTCGTCATCTGTATATACTTGAATATAATATTTTTCATCGTTTATTTTAAAATTGAAATCATAAAGTCCATTCCCTTCTTCTGAAGTAATTATCTTAAATGCCCTATCAACTTCATTATCAAAACGATAAGTTTTTAATTTTTGATTGCTCTCATCATTTATTTCAATGGCTTCATTAATAACTGATTGTGGATTCACAATTATTCCTCTATCTACCTTTCCATTTTTATTCTTATGAATTAGATATAAAGGCATTTCACTAAACTTATAATCATTCCAAATTTCATTTGTATCAAATAGTTTTCCTGCTTTTTTAATTTGAGTTAATAATTGTTTATCAATAACCGAAATTTCATCTTCGGGAACTGCCTCTTCATTTACATCGTTATCATCACTACTACATGAAAAAAAGAAGAATGACATTAGTATTACTGAATTTATTAAAAAATTATTTTTCATTTGTTTTATATTTAAAAATTAAGCAAACCTTATCTGTATAGAGCTAAACACCTACTGCAGCTCGATATCAAATTCTATACGTTAAGATTTATTGTTTTATGTTATGTATATAACTGTATTCTTATAAAGAAACTTGTTTTTCTGTAATTTGAAAACCTGCAAACACGCCTTGTCCTCCATTTCCTATAATATTATTGGGAGGAATAATTACTTCTTCTATAGGACTTCCTTCATTTTGATTATTTAAATATGAAGAGAACAAAAATTTATATAAAATATGCTCTACATTGGCTACTTGTATTTTAATATTGGTAGTATCAACAAAGAGTTCTTTTTTTAATTTTCCTTCAGAACTCATAATTGATCCATCTCCTATATTATCTGTAACAAAACGATCTGTTTCAAAATTAAAAGGTGTTTTTTGAACGGATGTACCAGAGTTGAAACGTTGTAAATGTGCCCCTACAATGTAAAAGTTTTCTTGGTCTACAATATCAGTAAACCGAACCCTTACAACTTTAACCTCTTCTTGATTTGAATCTTCTTTGTCGCTCACTATTTCTGTAATAGAATTAATTTTTTTAGTTGGAATTTCACATGAAGCATTAAATTCTTTTTCTTCAACCAGTACTTTTAAAAAGTATTTTTTACCAGCAACTATTGAAAAATTAGTTGCAGGAATTTCATATCTAAAATTATTTTCAAAATAAGGTAAGTTTACACGAAGCCCTTCTTCATTACTAAGCGTTACTACTGCATTTTTAATAATTAATCTCTCATTAGAATTACTATCATCAATAGGTTGTCCTATTATAAATTCAGTGCTAGAAATTTTAGCAGATATAACATCATTTTGTGGTGATATAAAGCTGTTAATTATTACCAATGATTCGTTATTTTCTAATAGTTCTTCAGGGTCTACGATATCTTCACAACTAGTTATGCTTAAGAGAAAAAAAGAAAGTATATATATATAATTTTTCATCATTTTAAAATTTTAAAGTATAGTTAATTGAAGGAACGAATACCAAAAGAGAATAGCGTCTTAATGTTTTTTTGTCATTTCCTAAATTGCTTCCTCCTAAAGAAGTAAAACTAATATCAGAATCTGCTACATAATAAAACAAGGGGTTTTTATTACCATAACTATTGTATAGAGATACTCCCCATGTTCTTAGATTATTCCTTTTTGTTTTTTTATGAAATTGTATACTTACATCTAATCTATGGTATGGTTCTCCTTTAAAATTATTCCTTTGTGTTGTAAACTCATTTACAGACTCATTCCCCGTGGTTGATCCAGAATCAATAGGAAATTCACTATCATAATTTATTGTTTGTAAGTTAGGTAATGTATAGTTTAGTCCAGAATTAAACGACCAATTAGCAGATAATGTCATTTTTTTATTAAGCTTATAAATACCTACTAAAGATATGTTATGCCTTCTATCATATTTAGCATCAAATCTTTTACCTAAATTAAGCGCATTAAATTTACGTTCAGTTCGAGATAATGTATATCCTAACCAACCTGTTAATTTTCCTTTTTGTTTCCTTAAAAGAAACTCAGAACCGTATGCCCAACCTTTACCTGTAGTTATATTTTCTTCCCAAGAAACATTTTTTCCACTTTCAATATCACTCAAAACAAGAAAAGAAGCCCCTTCTTTATACGAAATTACATCATCCATTTTCTTGTAGTACGCTTCCATAGTAAACGAATACCCTGTATTTTTAAAATCTTTAGCAACGCCTAATGCTATTTGTTCAGATATCTGGGGTTTTACTTTATTAGTAGAAGAAACCCATAAATCTGTAGGCAACCCTATCCCAGAATTAGTTAACAAATGAATATATTGATTCATTTTAGAATAAGATGCCTTAAAAGCCATTGCAGGCAATGCTTTCCAAGCCAAACTAAACCTAGGTTCTAATGCTAAATAATTAGTTGATTTATGATTAAAATTACTAATACGTACTCCAGAAGATGCGCTTAATTCTTTTGTAATTTTCCAATTATCTTCAATATAAGCAGCATTTTCAAAGGAATTTAATTCTTGATTTTTAGTAACCTCACGAATTCCTGTTTCTTTAATACTTAAACGCTGTGGTGTAAATTTATGATATGTACTAGCTACACCAAATTGTAATGTGTGATTAGGATTTGGTAAATATTGAAAATCCGTTTTAAATCCATAATCATTAATCCCTGAACTTGTTAAAAATTTAGTAGTAATGTTCTCGTTTTTATTTTCATTTTCTACTCTAAATTTATAATTGCTAAAAATTAGAGATGTATTCGAAAAAAGTTTGCTGTTAAATTGATGATTCCATCGTAAAGTAGATGTAATATTACCCCAAGTAATCTTACTATCTGACCTACTATTGTTTCTTCTATTTTCCGATTTAAAATTATCTTCACCATAATAATTACTCCAAAATAATTTGTTTTTATCATTAAAAACGTGATGTATTTTAAAGTTTAAATCTTGAAAGAAATAACCTACTTCTGAGCCTTTAGGTTGAAAAGGTTTAGAAATTAAATCAGCATATGTTCTTCTTCCATTTACAAGAAATGATGTTTGTTCTTTTTTTATAGGTCCTTCTAGTAAAAAAGAAGAAGAGAGAAGACCTATATTAAATTTACCTGATAACTGTTCTTTATTACCGTCTTTCATATTTATATTAATTACTGAAGAAAGTCGGCCTCCAAATCTTGCAGGAAAACCACCTTTAAAAACTTCTACAGATTTAATACCATCTCCATTAAAAATAGAAAAAAGGCCGAATAAATGATTTGAATTATACACAGGAGCTTCATCTAAAATAATAAGATTTTGATCTGGTGATCCTCCTCTTACATAAATTCCTGAAGTAGCCTCTACTCCTGATTGAATTCCTGGAAGTAATTGCAACGTTTTCAAAACATCTTTTTCTCCTAAAAATGCAGGTAAACTTTTAACATCATTAATTTTAAGTTTAGTTATTCCCATTAATGTTGTCTCACTTTCTTTTTGTGTTTTTTGATTTGTAACCACAACTTCTTCCAAAAACTCTTCCTTAGGAACCATATTAATACTAAGAGGTGTATGTACTTTAAGATTTATGTTTTTATATATGGTTTTGTATCCTATATAAGATACTGTTAATGTATATATTCCTTCAGGTATGGTAAGAGAATAAAAACCATAATTATTGGTATAAGTACCTATTCCTAATTCTGAGATATAAACAGATACCCCTAATAAATGTTCTTTACTTCCTATTTCTTTAATATAACCGTTAAGGGTATGTTTTTTTATTTTTTGTTTAACCCTTCTTTTATAAATAAGGATTTTATTTTTTAAAACCTTATACTCATAGTTAGTATTAAATAACAAAGAGTTTAAAATATCTTTTATACTTTTATCTTTTACCGAAATACTTGTTTTCTGCTTAAAAACATTGTTTTTTCCTGAATACCCTATCTTAATATTACTTCTTTTTTCGAGTTCTTTTAAAGTTTCTCTAAGACTTTTATTTTCAATCTTAAAGAGCTCTATTTTTGTATCTAAAAAAGAAGTGTTTATATCCTGTGCATTACAAAAAAGTGTAAGGAATAGCATTAAAAATGTACTAAATAGCTTCATTTTAGCGTTTTATATAAAATTTTATATTGTTTTCTTTAAGTAATTAGCAGTTTCCTCCCTTAATTAAGTAATTGTTTTTTTCTTGTAATTCATAATCGATATTATATAATACCTTAAGGGTTTCTAAAATGTTTTTAAGCGATTCTTTATTAAATTCTATAGTGAGATTACAATGAAACAATTCTTTATTTTCTATTAATAAATTTACTTTGTATAGTTTATTAATATCCTCTATAACTTTAGATAGTGGGGTGTCATTAAATTTTAAAACTTTTGTTTTCCATGACAAAAAATTAAGGTCTTTGTTTATAGATTTTTCCAACTTACCAATTAAACTAGCGGTTATTTTTTCACTAGGTTTTACAATTAAATGTTCTTTTTTTGTGCTAAAATTCACACTTCCTTCAACTAAAACTAATGCTACAGATTTGTTCTTATTTTCTTTTAAATTAAATTGAGTTCCTAATACTTGCGTCTTTGTATTATTTAATTCAACAATGAAAGGTTTTTCTTGATCTTTTTTAACTTCAAAATATCCTTCTCCTTTTAATTTTATATTTCTAGTGGTACCTGATAAACCTTTATTATATGATAATTCACTATTTTTATTTAACCATACAAAAGAACCATCTGGTAACTCAATTTTTTTTGCGCTATTCCTTGCTATAACTGTTATTAATTGTGTATTTGAATATTGATATATTGTTAAAGAAATTAATAGTGCTAAACCAGCAGCTATTTTCCAAACAATAGATGGAACTAATTTCTTTACTTTTTTCTTTACTTTTGTTTCTTTAATTCTTCTTTCTACTTTTTTCCAATCTTTTTCTACATTTATTTCATGATAATCTTTCTGAAAATTAGAAGCCTTGTAAAGGTTTGAAAATTCTTTAAAATAGATATTATTATCTTCTGATAAAGAAATCCATTCTTTTACAGAAGCATTTTCTTTTTGATTTGTCTCTTTTTGTAAATAACGAATCAAAAGTTCATCGTTAATAATAGGATCTTGATTCATATTTTTATCTATTATTTGATACTATGACAATCAAAAAATAAAAACACGTAAAAAAAAGTAAAAAAATATTTAAATTATTTTCTTTCACTAGCACTTTAAGCTTTTTTAAAGCATTGCTAATATGCGTTTCTACTGTTCTTTTCGTTAATCCTAGATCATCTGCTATTTCTTGGTTAGAATAACCTTCTAGCCTACTTAATTTAAATATTTTTTGATTCTGACTGGGTAATTTTTGTATTGCTTTGTATAGTTTTTCTGATAACTCAGCAATCTCTATCAATTCATCACCTATAACATTTTCATCTTCTACAATTAAAGTTTGGTCAAAAACTATTGTTTTTCCTCTTTTTAGATAATTGAAAGCATGATTTCTAACAGAAGTATATAAAAACGACTTTATAGAAGTATGAATTTGTAATACTTCTATCTTTTCATGGAGCATTACAAATACATCTTGCACTAAATCTTCAGCAATTACTCTATCATTCACATAATTTTTAGCAAAAATTACAAGTGCTTTGTAATGTTCTTTAAATAGTTTTTCTAAAACTTTGTTTTTATCCATTATTCAGTCATCTTGATGATGTGCTTTTTAAAGTATTAATTTATACTAAATTACAGTTTTTAAAACTAATTTTTATAAAATTAATTCTTACTTCGAATACTTTCTATTACCACCGTTGCTAAAATTAAACTTCCTCCTATGTAAGTGTTTATATTAGGAATTTCTCTTAGAAAGAAAAAAGCTAAAATAATACCGAAAATAGGTTGAACACTACTAATAATACTAGTAGTAGACGCTGAGAAAAACTGCAACGAATACACCATTAAACTATGCCCAATTGCTGTAGTTATTAATGCTAGTAATAAAATATAAGGTAATTGTGTTTTAACACCAGAAATATCCATAAAAAATAGTGTAGGAAATAAACAAATGGTAATAATTATGGTTTGATAAAACATTAATACAACACCATTGTATTGATGTACATATTGTTTTAGAATTAAAATTCTAATGGCATAACATAGTGCAGAAACTAATCCAAATATAATACCTTTAAAAGTGCTGTTTTCAAAAGTGAAATTAGGAGATAAAACATACAATCCTAATAAAACTAAAATTCCTAAAACAATATAAATTGGATTAAATTTCACCTTTAAAAACACAGGTTCTAAAAATGCGATCATCACAGGAAAAGTATAAAGAGATAACATTCCTATTGCTACATTCGATAATTTTAATGCGTAAAAATAAGTAACCCAATGCACTGCCATAAAAACCCCTGCAATAATAAAAGGTTTTACATGTTTTTTAGATTTCACTTTAAAATTAAGTTTTTTATAAGCACAAAAGACTCCTAAAAATAACATTGCAAAAAAAGAACGAAACCATATAATAATTTCAGAGGGCATTTCTATAAACTTCCCTAAAACACCAGAAGTACTTATAAAAAAGGTTGCTAACAAAAGCCCTAATATGTTTTTCGTATGATTACTTTGCATTTGACTTTCTTTCTATTAATTGACAAAGAAACAAAAATCAAAAAGCTATTGAAATTTTATAATGACATAATACCATTTTTAAACATATTTATGTAAAATCGTACAGGTTAGTAGTTAATTACTGATACGATTTACGAAACTTTACCTCGCATATGATATTTCTAATTTTAAAAGAAAACAAGGGCTTTAAACCCCTTGATAAATTTTACAGAAAAAAATTATTATTTAATTACACTTTTATTCTAATAATTGCAATATCATCTGTTGGTATATGATTCCATTTTTCTTTTAATGTTTTCATTTTCCTATCTAAAAAATTATCAAATTCTTCACCGTTATTATCTATCAGTAAGTATTCCATTATTTCTTTTTCTGATTTCTGATCTGATGGTTTTTTTAGGTTTTTAAATGCAAATATTCCATCTGTACATATAGAAATATCTTTGCATTGAGTTAATGTAACACGTTGTGTTTGTTTTTTATACCATTCTTCAAAGTTTTCATGCAAATGATACCCTAAATAATCTGGTTTATCTTCTTGTTCAAAATCATAAAACTCGCCATTACAAACCACCAATCCATCTCCAACCACTATCACCTCTATATTATTATTTTTTGTGTCTATAACTCCTAAAATAAGCGTAGATAATAATTCATGTGTGGTTAAATCTAATTGCTGCTGTACTTTTTTAACTTCTGAGATTAATTGTTCTAAAATCGATTTTAATCTGTCTTGCAACGTAATCGGTTCTTTTTCTTTAACTACAAAATCTTTGTAAAATTCTTTTTTTGCTATGCTTCTTAATATTTTTCCATATAAAATTGAAGCAAAAACAGATTCTTTCCCCATACTACATCCATCTAAAACAGCTATTATTTTTTGTGTTTCAGAAATATCTTCTATAATTAAAAAGTCTTCGCAATAATGGGTATGAAAATCTCCTATTTGAAGTGTATTGTATATTTTCATTCGCAGACAAAGTTACAAAAATGATCAAAAAAATTATTATTTTCTAGATAATCATTTTTCTATACCATACTGCAAACTCATGTTACTACTCGCAGTAATACCTATTAAAAAACACCTTTCTATATAAAGATTATCGATATAAACATACAATCAATGTATTTCTTCGAAGTTTAATTTTCTTTATGAAAGCCTTAAATTTTCCTTTCTCTCTTCATAATAAGCAAAAAAGAAAAATTATTAACTTTCTAAAATCTTAATATTGTTTTTATAATTTATATACAGTTACTCTTTTTTGTGTTAACGGTACTCCTAATAAAATAAATGGCCTTTGTTTTGTATTTAAAGGATCTGCATTTGCTATTATTAAATCGAGTTGTATGTCGTAAATCATCGTTTGCTTTATTTTTAATAATTTTTAAACCTATTTTACTTATGCTATAGAGTGAGTTAACTCTTGAGAAAATTCAACAAAAGAACGTGGTTTTCTTCCTAATACTTCTTCAACGGTATTTGTTACAGAAGTATAATCTCCTACTGTAAACCATTCAAACATTTCACCAAACTCTACAGCTAGCCAATCTCCTAATCCTCCTTGTTTATAAGCTTCAATTAAAGCTTCTTTTGAAATGTTTACATAATTAATTTGTTTTCCGCTAGCTTCCGTTAATAACGCAGCATGTTGTGTAGAAGTAAAGGCATCTGGTCCTGTAATACAATAGGTTTCTCCTGCATGTCCATCTTCAGTTAATGCTTTAACTGCTATAGCAACCACATCATTAATATCAACCAAACTAAGTGCTGTATCTCCAAAACAAGAATAAAAATTTCCTTCAGCATTAATTGTTTCAAGATTTAGATAAAAATATTGAAAGAACATATTTGGTTGAATTAAGGTATAATCTAAACCAGAATTTTTGATTAATTCATCTGTAATAGCATGTACACGTATAGGTCCAGATTGAGCATCTTTTCTAGCTTTAAAACCAGATTGTTTAACAAGGTGTTTAACATTTGCTGCTTTAGCTGCTGAAACAATATTTTCTACCCATTCTTGAGCTTTAGGGTGTATAGGTGTTAACACATATATTTTTTCTACGCCTTTGAAAGCAGCAACTAATGAGTTAATATCGTTGAAATCACCAATACGAATTTGGTTTTCTTGTAACCCTAACTTTGTAACATCGCTATTTTTAGTAGCCATAATACCAAAGTCTTCTTGTTTTTCTTTTAATTGATTTACAATAAGTGAACCTGTGTTTCCTGTTGCTCCTAATACTAAAATTTTCATAATATTGATTTTATATTTTTTATGCTTTATGTTATTAAATAAGTGGTTTTATATATTCAGCTGTTTCTATCACTGTTTTTTTAAAGTCCATTGGTTTCCAATTGAATATTTTCATGGTGCTACTTACGTCAGCACTATAGGTATTTCCTATAAAAGGTTTCATTGCTCTTACATCAGCAACAAAATTTGACATAAATTTTAATAGAAAATTAGGCGCCTCGATGGTACTTACTTTTTCGTATCCGTTTGTTTTTAAAATTTGTGCCATTTCTTTAAAAGAATACGCTTTTTCTGAAGCAACAATAAATCGTTTTCCGTTTGCTTGTTCGTTTTCTAATGCTCTAACATGAATTTTAGCAACATCTCTAACATCAGACATATTCATAGCTGCTTTTGCTAGCATTGGCGTTTTACCAGTAATCATTTTTTTAACCAAATCTATAGATTCACCCGCTAAAGTACCTGATAAACTAGGTCCCCAAATAGCCCCTGGGTTAAGCACAACCATTTCTAGCTTGTCATCTCCATTTTGTGCATTAATAAAATCCCATGCACTTTTTTCTGCTAACGTCTTACTTTTTAT
The DNA here is from genome assembly GCA_938041625.1 of uncultured Tenacibaculum sp. Classification (GTDB taxonomy): domain Bacteria; phylum Bacteroidota; class Bacteroidia; order Flavobacteriales; family Flavobacteriaceae; genus Polaribacter. The sequence continues at coordinate 10,515 of CALISK010000120.1, forward strand.
ATAAGCCGACATGATTTTTGCTTTTGGATTTGTCCAAGTGTTTGGATTTACGTTAATTGATTTATTACCTTCACCCAACATGGCTACTGTAGAAGATGTTAAAACCAAGCGCTTAATATCTGCATTTTTAGCTGCTTTTAAAGCGCGTTGCGTTCCTTCAATAGCTGGTTTTATCATTTCATTTTCATCCTTTGGTTCTGTAGCAAAATAAGGCGAGGCTATGTGTAATACATAATCGCAACCTTCCATTGCTTCCTTCCAACCGTCATCTTTTAAAAGATCTAATTCGCAATATTCTAAATTATCTTTAGGATCAACTTCTTTTTGAAGAGCCTTTGTTAATTTTGCTGTTTTAAATAAACTTCTTACTGAACCACGAACTGCATATCCATTTTTTAATAGTTCGGCAGCAGTATGCAATCCAACATATCCTGATATTCCTGTTATTAATACTTTTTTCATGTTTGAAAACTTTATTACTTTTATTATGCAAGCAAAAATATAAAATAACTTTCAATTTGCAAGTAAAGATGATAATTAATTTCATTTTGCAAGTAAAAACAAAATAATTGTATCTTTGTAAACTAATTTTCAATAAGAAATTATGATGGAGAATAAATTCAGAAGCAGCTGCCCTGTAACTTCTGCTATTGATATAGTTGGAGATAAGTGGACGTTAGTGATTATAAAGCAAATGCTTACTGAAGATAAGAAAACATTTAAAGGTTTTACAGAGAGTAGTGAAGCTATTGCTACAAACATATTATCTTCTAGGCTAAAAATGCTTGAAGAATTTCAAATAATTAAAAAGGAAAAGTTACCAAATAACAAGAAAGTAAACATTTATACCTTAACAGAAAAAGGCTTAGCATTAGCTCCTACAATTATAGAGTTAACAATATGGTCAACAGATAATTTTAGAAATTATCATCCAGATATGTATTCTGGAGATCAAATAAAAATGATAAAAAATGATAAAGAAAATTATATTAATTTATTAATTAAAAACTATAAAGAAAAAAACTGGTTGAAATAACCTATTATTTATTGATAGATAACTCTTTCTCTAGTAATTTTTCTATTTTTTTTACAGAAATACTTCCTGCGTTATACTCTAATTTTTTTCCTTTTAAAGATAATATGAAATAACCTGGTATTCCAGAAATATCGTAGGATTGAATAAACTTTGATTTGTTTCCTTTAAAAAACAGTTGCTCTCCAACACTATTTAAATTCTTTTCTTTTACTGTAGTTCTCCATTTTTCAAAATCTTCTTGTTTATCTAATGAAACACCAACAAAAACAACAGATTCTTCGCTAAATGTCTCTTGTAATCTTTCTACTTTTTTAAATTCCTTTACACACTTTTTACACCAAGAAGCCCATGCACTTATAAAAATATAATTTCCTTTAAATTCTGAGAGTTTTACCACTTCTCCATGTATATTTCTATAATTAAACCTTTCTAAATTTTTTGCTGCTTCTTCTCCTTTTATCTCATCGTATTTTTCTTTCGCTTTTGTTAGTAACTCTTTATGCTCTGCATATGTCTTTATTAGCTTAAAATAAGTTCTTGTTATTTCTGGCTTGTCTTTAGACATTTCATGATATAAACCTTCTAATACTCCTTGTTTTAATGGCTTTGTTCGTATTGAATTTAAAGCATCTTCCATTTTTAAGTAATCTCCTAAACTTTCAATACTTTTTTTCCATTTTAAAACACTTAATTTTTTATAAGAAGGATATTTCTCATAAAACAAAGCATTATCAAAATGCAAGTGGTTTAATGGTTCTAAAAAAGATTTTGAAACGGTAATGTTATCTGTATATTCATAATGTTTTTTAGCATCTTCAAACTTTAAAATATCTAAATAATACGCATATTGTAAATTCTTCATTTCTTCATTTACAAAACTCTCATCTAATGTACCAGAAAATAAAATACCATAATATCCTTTATAAAGTTCATCTAATCTCTTTAAGTAATCATCTTCAGTACCTTCATAAAAATTTCTTTTATAAAATGTATTTAAATTTCCCCATTCATTTATGAATCCCTCTTTTTTACTTAACAAGTAGCTGTTTAAATTACCATTTTTTCCTGAAAAAGCTAATGTGTTGTAAAAATTGTTTACATCGAAAGAAATTGTAAATTCATCACTAGGTTTTAAGTATAATGGAACACTATAATCTTCTTTTTTTAAGAAATAATATCCCTCTTCAAAATTTACATCTACTTTAAAGTTATCTTCTTTTATAACTACCAACTCTAATACTTTATTAGTAAGTGTTCTTAAAGAAAATGTATTTCCTATAGAATCATTTTTTATCTCAAATTGTATCCTCTGACTAAAAACACTACTTGTTGTTAATAGCAAAAGGAATATAATTATTTTTTTCATTATCAAATGTTTACTACAAATCGAAATTAACTTATTTATTTTAAAGTTTAAATAACGTTCTTCTTTGTTTTTTATTTTTATACTTAAACGGTAAGCAATTAATATGGCTTATTTTATTTAGCTCCAACTCTTACTTGTTCCATTTTAATTGCATAAGCTTTTATAAGCTTTCCAAAAAAACTAGAATAAAAGTTATTACTATATGTTTCTAACTCTTTTCTATCCCATATTCCATATTTAAAAACATCATAACCCGGCCCGCTAGAATAAGTACTTGTGCCCATACCTTGTTGTCCAGATGTATGTTCTCTCTCTGACTCAAACGTGTATCTATATTTGTTTTTATCTGTATACTTATCAATAGTTCTTAAATCTTCTCTTGTTACAAACTCATAATTACCTTTATAATATTTTTGAATATGTTTTTTCATGTATTTATCAATCTTTTTATCTCCTTCCAACATACATAAAAGTATATGTTCCTTATTTGCAAAATTTGGAGGAATTGCTCCTTTTTCTATTGTTGTTTTCCCTGCTGCAATTCCTTGAACA
>CALISK010000121.1 GCA_938041625.1 uncultured Tenacibaculum sp.
CAACCAGAAGGTAAAACGATATTAAAAGAATTAGTTGAGAATTTAGGAATGTATAAAAAGGAAGTAGATGCTTATAATGAATCTGATTCTTTATATACATGGAAAAATAAATATAGAGAGATAGAACTTGATAATTACAAAACAAATTATGAAAGTGTTACTTGTTTTTTTTCAGAAACATATAAATCTCCTATAGCAAATGCTTCTGAAAATATTAAAAAGTATACAACCGAACCGTTTTATTATTTAGAAGTAACATCTAATTACTACAAAAGTGTTTTATTAGTAAACAATGTTAATGTATATGAAACAAATGATTCTTACAATAAAAATTTTGGCTTAAATAAATATTTATTAAATGGAAAAGAAGTTATAGAAATAGCCTTCTTAATACCAGAAAAAGAAAAAAACATTGATAAACTTAAGCTAGATGTTAGATTAATAAAAAAGATAGGAAAAGAAAAAAATGTTAGTAAACTAATTAAAAAAGAACTTTTAGCTACGGACAAATCAAATGAAAAAAAAATAGTATACACCTATGAAAACGAAATTCCATACGATATAAAAGGCTGGGTTAATGGAGAAGATTTATCTAAAGTAAAAAATTTAGAAAGAATGATTGAAAATCTCTATAAAAAATTAGGGAAGTCAATTTTAAAAGGAGATGAAGAAACAATTAATAAAATGATGTATCAATATGAGTTTGAAAACTTACAATTAAAATATGATGATAGTTATGAAGCATCGAGAAATAAATGGGTAGGTTGGTTAGCGAATACTTTAAATACTTATAAGTATACAACTTCTAAAGATTTTAAAATAGAAATAAGCCCAAACAAACAATTAGGATATACGTATTCAAAAGATCTTTCAAATATGTTAATAATAACAGGTAAAGGAGAAAGCAAATCTTTTGATTATTATTTTTATTTACCGAAAGGAAGTAATGAATTAAAAATTATTCGTTAAAAAGATGAAAATGAATTATATATATACATTAGTAATATTCACATTTTTATATAGTTGCTCTACTTCTAATAGTAGAAAAGACAATACTTATATATCTAATTTAGATAAAGCTACAGAAGGTAAAAGTTTAAAAGAAATAAAAAAAGACATTACAGAAACATTAGCAAGCTTTAAGTCTGTATTAAAGATTTATAATAACCCTTTATTTAAAAATGAAATTAAAGATATTAAAGAAGAAGAATACGAACCTATTTTTGTGAAAGATGAAACTCTTGTAAAGGAATCATTAAATCAATTTTCTTCTGGGGTTGTGTTTACTCAATCTTTTGATGAGTATCAAAATCGTGTTAATTTTAGATTTAAAGATGACACTAAAAAAGCAATAAAAGGGTTACCAAAGCATATTAAAGAAACAAAAGAACCATTTCAAGTTTACTATAAAGAAAAAGATGTTGAAAATGATAGCATAGCTAATTATGGAGTTTATTTTGGAATAGATAATTCGTTCGGAAAAATGAATTTTATAGATAGTATAAAAGTAAAACATACTCTTAAATATGTGGCAGCATATGAAGAGATAGAATTATCTAAAGAGTTACCAAAAGTAAAGTATAATGGAGGTGAAATTATACTAAATAATATAGAAAAGAATTATGTTTATTTTACAACTAGTGACACTATAAAATCACCTATAAAAATTCAAGCATATAATAAAGAGGGAAAACCTTTATATAGGAAAAGTTATAGTCGTTCTGGTTTTGAAGAATCTATAGGTAAAGAAAAAATGACAAGATTTGTTGAGTTTTTCGAAAAATTGGAAAAAAAATTAGATAATAATAAATTTCCTTCAGTGACAGATTTTAAAGAATATGTGAAAGAGAATATTTCAGCATTAGATTATTTTAATGATGAAGATGGTTATTATCATAGGTATCTATATTTTAAAGGAAATGTGGATAAGGTAAAACTTTTTTTTGCAAAAGAGAGAAAACAAAAAGACACCATTTTTACGGCTATAAATACAACTAAGTTTAGTAATAGAATTATGATGCCTACTAAAGATAGTATGTTGTTTTTTAATAAAAAATTAGAACAAATTTTAAGAGTTAAAAACACGGAGCAAGAACAATTAAGTGAAACTTTTTTTGAAGACGCTAATTATTATTACCATTATGATTTTAATAAAAAGAAAATAGATACAGTACTTGTTTATTATTTAAAAGCCTATAAAAATGGAATGGTTGCTATTCAAGAGAATACAATAGATGATGATTATCAACTAGTAAATTCAGAAAATAAAAAAATTAACAATAAGAAATATAATTATTTAAATGAAGTAGGGAATAATTTATTTGCTTACAGGGATACTAAAGCTTTTTTTATCTCTGGAGCAGGTACAGAAAAGTATTTGAAAAATATATCAAAAATAGAAGAAACGAATGATGATGATATTTCTCTTGTAATTAATGATGACGAAGGAACTTTTAATGAAAAGTACGGACTTTTAAATAATAAAGGAGTTGTGATTACTCCTATTATCTATGCTCGAATTTATGATTTTAAAGAAGGTATAACCTGTGTAGAAAATTCAAAAGGATTTTATGGAGGAATTAATAAAGAAGGGAAAGTAGTTATTCCTTTTAAATACAATGAATCTTTTTATTTCGAAAACGGACTTGCTTTGGTTGAACTAGAGTATGTTAGAAAAGTTATAGATAAAAATGGAAAAACGATTCTAGGAATTAATAGTTCTGAAAATGTAGAAGTAAGAGGAGAAGGAATAGATAGAGTTTTTCTGTTTAAGAATAAAAAGTATAATGCTAAAGGTAACTTAATTTCTGAGTAATAAGTTTAAAGTATTATAATACATTTATTATTGAATTTTGCATGTAAAATTGATTTAAATGTATAGTAAATCAACGGATTAAAACCCCTTGTTAAAATTTTAGACGAAATTTTTATCTAAAAAAAATATTTTTAAGATTCCAAAAAAAAACAAGAATTTTAAAGACAAAAACAAATAATGTACATGATTTGGTAATTGAATGTGATGAAATCTTAAAATGGAATGGAAAAGACTATGAAAAAGAATAAATTAGCTGAACCTAAATAAAAAGGATGCCTAAAATATATTACAAAGAAGAAAAATTAAGTGGAGAGTCTATTGATACCAAATTTATAAATACAGCATTGTTTGATTATATCTTTAATAATACAAATGTTAATAAATTTGAGCTTAAAGTAAACCCGAAATTAGCGATTCTTCGAACTTTAAAAATTAAAAAAGAAGTTTTTAAAAACGTACAACTTATTAGAGAGGCAACTCATTATAATACCGATGAAGGAACGTTTTATTTGCCACGTTCAATTGTTTTTTATGATGTTAAAGATGCTGTTTTTCCATCAGAATTTTATTTTATTTCGAAAATAGGAGAGCAAATTGAATTAAGAAAATGTGTTGGAGGAGAAGCTGTTAAATGGTTTCAGATACCTGTATTACATACATCAGTAAGTGATCAAAAAGAGGTGTCAAAAGTAAAAAGTTCATTAGCTCAAATTAAAAAATTAGTAGATACTACTCATAATAAAAAAATAGAAGAAGAACTAGCACTGAAAGAGTTAGAAAGAAAACGAAAAATAGAAGAAAGTAGACCTTTATTAAATGAAGAACAAAAAGAAGGGTATAAAGAGTTAACGGAGTTGTGTGTTAATAACAGTACAAATAAAAATGAAATAACGCAGTTTATAGAAACGCTTAAAAATTATGATGAAGATGAAGAGTACTATACAACATTGAATTATTTTATAGAGTTTTTAGAAAATGAAGAGTATAGTTTTATAATTAGGTTAGATTGGAAATCAGATATTGAAGATTTAGAGAGGTTATTAAAAACATCATTAAAAGAAAACTATGATGAAGTATTAAAACTTCCTAAGCATCAAAATTATGATGAAGACATGTCAGTTTTTCATGATGGAGTTTTTGAAGATTATGGTAAGCCAATACGGTTAATAGGGCTTCAATTAGCATTTATAGATACACAATCTGACGAGTATATATTAATTTTACATAAGCAAGAAGATAAAGAAAAAGTGAAAGTAGCTGTGAATAAAATTGGATACAATTATTTTGAAAAAAAGTAAAATAAAACATGTTTAAACAGCCCTTTAATTTATACCTATTTAGCATTTTTATAACTTCTGTTTTAATTGGATGTGCTGTTCCTAAAAAAGAAAAAACGAAAGAAGAAATTTATAAATCTTGGCAAGGTTTGTATACTTATAGTAGTTATAATAAAGAAAAAGATACTATTTATAGAGCTCGGTATACTTTTATTATTGATTCTCTTACTCCAGCTTTAATAAAAGATAATCAAAAGGAATATGTAGGAGAAATTATTAAAATAAAGGAAAATGAAATAACATTCAACTTTACAATTAATAAAAAAAAAGAAAAATATAAAATAGTTAAAAAGGACAGTACATTTTTTCCTAAAGGAAAGATAATAACAGAAGATTCATTAGAAATTGTAAACAATAAATGGCAAAAATTTAAAGATTACTCAAAGTTAAAATTACCCTTAAATCAATTATCTAAAATTTATAAAGTTGAGTATAGAGAAGGTAATGCTTCGGTTAATTCTAAAAATGGATTGGTATTAAGAAATAAACCATCATTAGAATCAGAAAAACTGGTTACTATTCCTTACAAAACATCACTAATGGTCGTTGCTAACACAGATAATTTTGAATATTTAACATTATCTAAAAAGAACAAAGTTGTAGGAAGGTGGATTCATGTGTATTTTAAAGATGAACAAGGGAATTATAATGTTGGCTATGTGTTCGATTATTTTGTTACTTATGATTATGATATATACAACTTACCAATAGATCGTTCTTCAGAAGATCCTGAACGTCAATATATAGATGTTTATACGGCAAAGCAGTTTTTTGAGAATTTAGGAGACATGAGAACATTAAATATCAAAGCAAAAACTTTAGATTTATTTGGTTACTTAAAAAGTAGAGAGTCATTAGAATACGATTATGATGAAATTGATTTTGATATAGATTTTTTAGATAGTAAACATAACTATGGATATTTTGAAAATTCTGTAGCTAAAATAGAATTGTTTTTACAGGGTTATTATGATTTAGAGATTACAAGTGAAGCCAAATCTATTATAAAAACACCACCATTACATTTTTTAGGTTGTCATGGTGTATTGTTCGATAACATTACTTTTAAAACTAAATACCTACAAACAAATCATCAAAAAGAATTAGGAGAATCTTTTGCTTTTAATGTGGGGAATAGAACAGAGAGTTTATTCTTTAGTAATATAGAATTTAACAATCAACAATTTAAAATTAGCTATTTAAATATGATGCCTTTACAATTTGAGTATTGTAAGTTTAAAAATTATACTAAAGACTGTATTGTAAGCACAAATAATTCTTCTAGATCTGACTATGATTCTCCAATAAACATGAATGATTGTTATTTTTGGAACAATAAATTAGAAACTTTTTTCGAATTAAGAGAAGAAAAATTATCAATAAATAATTCTTTTATAGGATATAATTCATTTAAAAACATGTGCTTAAACTCTAAAGAGAATGGTGACAATTCATTGTTTAAAACAGAAAGTACATATTTTATAAATAACTCAGATAAGTAGTAAAGGAATATTAATCGAAATTGAACTAAAAATAAATTAGGTATGAGAATTTTTAAATATTGGGTGACTTATAGTCAAAAATTAAAGATTGATAGAAACGGATTAGTACTAAGTTATAAAAGAGATTTAAATCAAGATACGGAACATGTTTTTACAACTTATGGAGGATCTAATTTTTCGGAAGATGATGCAAAAGATGATGCCATAAGAAAATTAGAAAGAGTTCAAAAAATAATGGACGGAGAAATCGATCCTGATGACGAAGATTATGAGGCAGATATTAAAGAAGAAATTCTACATGAAATAGATTCAGATAATATAGTTACTCGAAATCGTTATGGAGCAGAAGTTTTAAACTGTAAAAAAACAATGTTCATTGATGTTGATAATTGCTCAACAGGGTTATTCGATATTTTTAGAGGGTTAACAGCTAAAGAATCAACCTTAAAAAAAATAAAAAAGAAGATTCAAAAAAAGAATTTTTCACATTTAGGGTTTAGAGTCTATGAAACTTTTAAAGGGTTTAGAATTTTGGTAATTCATCGAAATTTTAACCCAAAAAGTGATGAATCGAAAAAGATAATGCGAGTTTTTAATGCCGATTATTTGTATCGAAGATTGTGTATAAAGCAGAATTGTTACCGAGCAAGATTAACGCCTAAGCCTTTTCGAATAGATCAGAAGGGAATTCGAATAGTTTTCCCTAAA